>JASIJW010000644.1:0-2777 GCA_030050035.1 Acidobacteriaceae bacterium
CCCATTTGTGCGGCACGTGGCATGGCGGGTTTCGCGCCGGGGGTTACGTTTCCTGGACCGGCCAGTCGATATCTCGCCTGTTCTGTGGCGATTATTCGCGATCGCGGTTCAGCGGAACGGCGCTTCCCTGCATGGCATCCGACGTGCAACGCAGTATCTGGCGGGTAAATAAGAAGGATTCCTCGCAATGGAGACCAGCCTCATCAACCGACTGCAGGCCGTGCTGCTGGCAATCGCCACGGCGGCGCTGCTGGTGTTGGCGGTCTTCAATGTGTTGCAGGAACGCGAGTTTCAGCAGCCGGATGATGGCGTTTGGTGGCATGAGGTGGCCGGCGGCCTGACGGCCGATAAAGTCATGCCCGACAGCGCCGCGCAGCGCGCCGGTATTCAGCCAAATGACCTGCTGACCGGCGTGAGCGATACAGCGCTGGGACAGGTAAAAGCCGTGACCCGCGTCGCCGACCTGGAACGGGCGTTATACCGCACGGGCGCGTACGGGCAGGTTTTCTATTCGATTACGCGCGACGGCATTCGGCTGGAAACGCCGATCAGGGTTGTTCCGGTTCCAGTGGACCGCAGCCTGAGCCTGGGGCTGCGCGTGATCGGGCTGATTTATCTCGTCATCGGATTTTATGTGCTCTTCCGGCGGTGGGGCGCGCCGCGGGCCACGCATTTCTATCTATTCTGCCTGGTTTCATTCGCCTGGTACGCGCTCAAGTACACGGGCAAGCTCGATGTGCTGGACCATATAGTCTACTGGGCCAACGTTCTGGCGGAGTGCCTGCAGCCGGCGCTGTTTTTGCACTTTGCGCTGAGCTTCCCCGAGGAGCGGCTGAAGAATGTGAGCCGCAGGCTGCTGGTGCCGCTCGTTTACGCGCCCGGTGCGGCGCTGCTCTGCCTGTGGTTGTGGGCGATCCACTTTTGGCAGGCAACGGAACTGCTGAAGCACAGCCTTGACCAGCTTGGCACGGCGTATGTAGCCGTTTACTACGTGCTGGCGGCGCTCTTGTTCCTGCGCAGCTACGCGCGGGCGAACTCGCCCCTGCTGCGCCAGCAGTTGAAGTGGGTGACGCGCGGGACGCTGCTGGCGGTGCTGCCCTTCACGCTGTTTTACGCGATTCCCTTTCTTCTTGACCTGCGCTCGCCGTGGTTGCTGACGAACCTGGCGGGGCTTTCGCTGGTGTTTCTGCCATTGACCTTCAGTTGGGCCATCGTGCGCTACCGGCTGATGGATACCGACCTGATCTTCAAGCGCGGCGTGGCCTACACGCTGGCCACGGGACTGCTGCTGGGCGGGTACTTCGGCATTGTGGCGCTGATCTCAGTGCTGGTGCACAACGCACTGTCGCCGGCGGTACGCGAGTGGGGCCTGGTGATCGCCATCCTGACCACGGCTGCCATCTTCGACCCGTTGAAGCGGCGCGTTCAGAGCTGGGTGGATCGCGCGTTTGACAGACATCGCTACGACTACCGGAAAGCATTGGTCGAGTTCGGCCGCGGGCTGAGCTCGCAGACCGATTTGAAGGCGCTGCTCGCCTCGATTGTGGAGCGGTTGCCGCGCACGCTGCTGGTGGCGCGCGTAGCAATCTTCCTGGTGGAGGAGGGAAAGCTGCAACTGGCGGCGCAGCACGGATTGCCGGCCGAGGCAAGTTCAGCCCAGGGCGATCAGAACACCCTGGATTTGGGCTTCCTCGACTTCGATCGCGCGCACGATCATTCGCATATCTTCCTTGAGAACGCGCAGGCGGCTATGCACCTGCCGGAGGCGCAGCAGCGCGCTGCCGCGCTGTTTGATCTGAACTACTATTTGCCCTGCCGCGTGGCGCCAGTGCAATTGGGCGCAAGGCAGGCGCCGATCCGGACAATCGCGGTGATTGGCCTGGGCCGGACGCTGGGCGGCGATTTTCTGTCGAGCGAGGATATCGAGCTGCTCGAGTCGCTGGCCAGCTACATCGGCATCGCGCTGCAGAACGCGAGCCTGTACACGCGCCTGGAAGAAAAGATCGTCGAGTTCGAGCGGCTCAAGGAGTTCAACGAGAACATCGTTGAATCCATCAACGTTGGCATTCTGGCTGTCGATCTCGAGGACCGCATCGAGAGCTGGAACGCGCAGATGGAAGCGATGTATGCGATGAGCCGCGCCGAGGCACTGGGCCAGGCGCTTCGCGACGTATTCCCTCTGGACTTTGTGGAAGCTTTGGACCAGGGGCGCAGCGATCCGGGCGTGCATCATCTCTACAAGTTCCCGCTGACTACGCGCGCCGGCGAGCAGCGCACCGCGAACATTGCGGTAGCGCCGCTGCTGTCGCGCGACTTCGTCACCGTCGGCCGCATCATCCTGGTCGATGACATTACGGAGCGAGTGTCGCTGGAGTCGCAACTGGCGCAGGCCGACAAACTGAGCTCGATCGGCTTGCTGGCGGCAGGCGTCGCGCACGAGATCAATACGCCGTTGGCCGTGATCTCGTCGTACGCGCAGATGCTTTCGAAGCAATTGAAAGCCGATGAACGGCTGGGGCCGGTGCTCGACAAGATCACGCAGCAGAGCTTCCGCGCGGCCGAGATCGCCAATGGCCTGCTTAACTTCTCGCGGACATCGACAACGGAGTTTCGCGAAACCAATTTGAATCAGGTGATCCGCGACACGCTCTCGCTGCTCGAACATCAGTTCAAGACGGCGAAGATCGCGGTCGACCTCGCGCTGACGGACGATTTGCCGCCCATCCACGGCAACGCTGGCAAGCTGCAGCAGGTGTTCCTGAATCTGCTGTTGAACG
>JASIJW010000645.1:0-4086 GCA_030050035.1 Acidobacteriaceae bacterium
ATAAGCGGCGGCTCGCGTCAGATTTCGCATCAACTCTCGCATCGGTTTTCGCATTGGGCAGATTTTTCCTCCGGAGTCAATCGTCCAGCGGGGCGCAGGTCGAGGACTGTGAGCGAAATTGGCAATCAGCGCGATCGAAATACCATCGAAGGGCCCTGTGTCTCAGGCCATTTTTAACCGGCTCTGCTCTATCCGGCTCTTTACCGGTTTTGACCCATCGGCGGAATTAAGTTCCTTTGAGGCCCCCACGGCTGACCCTAAAAGCGCATTAGGAATAACGAAAAAAGTGTAAACCAAAGCGCCGGGCGCATTGCGGCCGGGCACGGTGGACGTGTATGGTGCGCACTATGCAATGGATGAGGCACTGGATGAGCCCTGCGGAACGCCGCAAGCTGGGCCAGGCGCGGCGCAGGCAATCCCAGCGCCAGCAGCACGACGAACTGCATCCCGGCAAACGGCCGGCAAGCGCGCTGGAGCTGGTTGCGCGCTCGATGCAGGATCGCGTGCCTGCGCTGATCAATCTGAAATACGAGCTGATGCTCGGGTCGCCCTTCGCCTACTTTCGCGGCGCAGCGCCGGTGATGGCCGCCGACCTGGCTGCGCTCGCCAACACCGGCATCGAATGCCAGATTTGCGGCGACGCGCACGTCCGCAACCTCGGCGCCTACGCCTCGCCCGACGGTCGCCTGCTGTTCGACATCAACGACTTTGATGAGACCATCGCCGCGCCCTTCGAGTGGGACCTGAAGCGCATGGCGGCCTCGCTGGTGCTTGCCGGCCGCGCCGCGGGCCATAAAGAAAGCTCTGCCCGCTCCGCCGCCGAGGCCTGCGTAGAGCGCTATGCCGCGCAGATGCGCGCATTCGCAGAAATGCCGCTGCTCGAGATCGCGCGCTTCCAGGTGCACCGCATGGATCTCGCCGAGCCCGTGCACCAGGCGTTTATGAAAGCCGAGCGGGCCACGCCGCAGCACACGCTTGAGCAGTTGACTGAGCCGGCCAAGAAAGACTCGAAGAGTGCCAAAGCAAGCCGCGGCGCATCCCGCATCTTTCAAGAAAATCCGCCGATGCTCACCCGCGTGGTCGGCGCGCGTGCCGCAGCGGTGCTGGCTTCGCTTGGACCCTACGCCGAACTGCTGGAGCCGCAGCGCCAGCACCTGCTCCGTCTTTACCGGTCCGTGGATGTCGCCTTCAAGGTGGTCGGCACCGGTTCCGTGGGCCTGCGCGACTACTGCATCTACTTCGAAGGCAACGGCGAAGGCGATCCGCTCTTTCTGCAGATCAAGGAAGAGACGCACTCAGCCTACGCGCCTTACCTGAGCGACGCGCACGCGCCGGCGCACAACGGCAGGCGCGTCGCCCAGGGCCAGCGCGCCATGCAAATGCAATCCGACCCACTACTCGGTTGGACAAAAATCGGCAGCCGCCAGTTCCTGGTCCGGCAGTTGAACGATCACAAGGGATCGATCGAGATCGACGATCTTGCCGGCGGCAATCTGACCGCCTATGCCGAGGTGTGCGGCGAGTTGCTGGCCCGCGGCCACGCTCGTTCCGGCGATGCGCTGGTGATCACCGGCTACATGGGCAGCGGCGACGGATTTGTGGAAGCATTGGCCAAATTCGGCTCCCGCTATGCCGACCAGACCGAGAAGGATTGGGAAGAGCTCAAGAAGGCGCGCAAAGTCAAAAAGGCGAAGTAGCCGCCTGCCAAACCCCGGCACGACTACTCTGGAAGAAGAGGAATCTTCGCCCTTCGTGTCCGCTCCCACACTGAATCCCGATCACGCCCGTTCACTGGCACTCGAAGCCGGTTTTAGCGATGCAGGTTTTGTGGCGCTGCCGCACGCCACCACTGAACGCGACGCGCAGCGCTTCGATGAGTGGGTACATGCTGGCCGCGCTGGGACGATGGGTTATCTTGAGCGCCGCGCTGAATCCGGAGAACTGACGCGGGCACGCGTGGAGACGCCTTTCCCATGGGCGCAGTCGGCGATTGTTTGCTTTGCGCAGTATGACAGCCAGCAGCCGCGGTCGACGGCGCCGGCCTCGCCGGGCACAGGGTGGATTGCGCGTTACGCATGGTCGTGTCGACGGGATGAAAAAGGCGTACGCCGGTCCAGCGACTACCACAAGGTGCTGCTCAAGCGGCTAAAGGCGCTCGAAGCGCGGTTGCACGCCGAGTATGGCGATTTCGAATCGCGGGCCTACGTGGACACCGGTCCTGTGGTCGAGCGCGCGCTGGCTACGGCCGCGGGGTTGGGCTGGACAGCGAAGAACACCTGCCTGATTCATCCGAAGCTTGGCTCGTTCGGGTTTCTGGCCGTTTTACTGACTGCGCTGCCTGTGCAAGAGACGAAGACACTCACCGTGATTGCAGATCGCTGCGGAACCTGCAGGCGCTGCATCGACGCCTGCCCCACAGGCGCGCTCACCGCGCCCTACCAGATGGATGCGCGGCTCTGCATCTCGTATTTGACAATCGAGCACAGGGGGCCGATTAAGCCCGCTTTGATGGGGCAAACGGGCCGCCAGGTTTTCGGCTGTGATATCTGCCAGGACGTGTGCCCGTGGAACGCAAAGTCGCTCCGCACTGCGCCCATCACGCTCGCCGAACCGGATCCAGAGCTCGCCACGCGCGCGGAGCTCGTCAATCCTGCGCTCGACTGGCTCGCCGCCATGGACGAGAAGGAATTCGAGGCGCATTTCAACGGTTCGCCGGTGCGCCGCGCCGGCTTCAACGGCCTGCGCCGCAATATCGCCATCGCCATGGGCAACAGCGGCCTCGCCCGCTTCGCCGCGCGTCTTGAACAATGGTCCGAAGAAGCCGACGAAGGCCTGCGCGCAGCGGCGCGCTGGGCGCTGAGACGACTAAAAAACCCATCAAATCCGGAAACGTTCTATTCTGAAGACAAGCAATCCTGAGGTCGTCTTAAGCTGGGGTATGGAAGCCGGCGCGGCGCGCCGAAAGGAGCACTATCTTTGGCAGAGCTTTCGGAAACTGTCGAGTGTACTGAGCCTGTGCCGGCCCCAGTCGCGGCGCAGCCCAAGTGGCGACGCTGGCGCGTGCAGGGCCGTGCGCTCATCGATTACCTGCTTGACAGCGAGGTGCACACCTTCGCCTTCAGCGTGGCGGCCAACGCCATCCTCTCGTTCATCCCCTTCGTAGTGCTGCTTTACCAGATCGCGTTGTCAGTCTTTCACTCGGACACCATGGTAAGAGTGGTCAACGAGATGGTGAACTCCTACCTGCCTGCCGCCACGCAGCAACACGTCTGGCTGGACAGCAACTTCAAGGCCGTGGCGGCCATCTCCTCGCGGCACGGCGTGCAGGCGCTCTCGCTGGTCATGATTCTCATCTCCTGCACGGGCATCTTTCTGCCACTCGAGGTGGCGCTGAACCAGGCATGGGGCGTGACCAAAAGCCGCAATTACCTGAAGAACCAGACGCTGGCCTTCGGGCTGGCCATCGTGATGGTGGTGCTGGGCATGGTCAGCATCTTCCTCAACATGGGCGTGCAGCAGTTTTTGACAATTATCTTCTTCCACCACACGGACAACTTTGTCTTCAAGACCGTCGCTTATGCGTGGCTGGCATTCACGACCGGCGCTGCATCGATCCTGTTCTTCTTTTCGATCTATTGGGTGCTGCCGAACTGCCGCGTACCGTGGCAGCCGGTGCTGCGCACGTCGATTGTGACGGGACTGATCTGGCTGGGAGCCAAATACGGTTTCGTTCTCCTGCTGCCGCACCTGGACCTGAGCAAGCTCTACGGGCCCTTCTTTATCTCGGTAGGGCTGCTGCTGTGGGCCTACGTCTCCGGACTTATCCTGTTTGCCGGCGCGCAGTTCAGCGTTGCGCGCGTGGGCCGCCAGCACTAGCAGAAGAGATTGGCAGCGCGTCGCGCGCGTGGGTCGCAGAAGGCACCGCCAGGGCTGGACTTAGGGAATCTCGTAGGCGCTCAGGTAGTTCGCAACGGCCTGGGCGATAATTCCGGTTCCCTTGCCGTTCAGGTGAACGGGGTCGATGCCAAGCACCACCGTTCCGGCAGCATGCGAAGTCTGGTTGCCTTCGTAGCCGCGCTGCACAGT
>JASIJW010000646.1:0-7193 GCA_030050035.1 Acidobacteriaceae bacterium
AAGAGCACCTGAGACAAACGCACCACGCAGTCTCACGGCATACCGTAAGGCATACTACGGCCGTAGTGCATAGTACTACGCACGCCGCGCACCGCGTCGCCGCTTCAAGCTCAGTAACCGGAGCGCACCTCCGCCGCACCGTGATCCGCCGCCATCGCTACTACGAACGCTTCACCGCCAGTTCGTTTGTCAACGGCGCTATCGGCGTGGGCGACATGACAGCCGGCGAGGACCCCGTCATCCGCCAGGCAGCGATTGACGCGCTCGGCGATATGAACGGCACCGCTGTCGTCATCGATCCCTCGAACGGCCGCATTCTGGCCATGGTCAACCAGAAGCTGGCTCTTTCGCCTGGCGCCGAGCCCTGCTCCACCATCAAGCTCACGGTCGCCCTTGCCGCTCTATCTGAGGGCATTGTTACCCGCGACACTCCCGTCCAGCTTCCCGGTTTCCGCATGAACATGACCGAGGCTCTGGCCCACAGCAACAATCAATACTTTGAAGAACTGGGCCGCGAACTCGGCTTCGAGCGCGTCCACCATTACGCCAACGAGTTCGGCCTGGGCGAGCTGGCCGGTTATCACATTGAGGGCGAGCAGCTCGGCGTTTATCCCGACCAGCCGATTCCGCAGTCTGAAGGTGGCGTTGGCCGCATGTGCAGCTTCGGCCAGGGCGTTTCCATGACTCCGCTGCAGCTGGGCGCGCTGGTCGCGGCCATCGCCAACGGCGGCACGCTCTATTACCTCCAGCATCCCACCACACCGGAAGAAGTCGCCGATTTCCAGCCGCACGTTAAGCGTGTGCTGAACATCGCCAGTTATATTCCTGATGTGGTCGACGGCATGGCCGGTGCAGTCGAGTACGGTACCGCCCGCAGCCTGCGCGTTAACTTCCGCGACCTGCCGGTCTTCGGCAAAACCGGAACCTGCTCCGATGACGGCACCCGTTTTGGCTGGTTCGCTTCCTTCTCCAATTCACCGCAGGGCTCGCTGGTCACGGTTTTTTTCCTCGAAGGCGGCCGGCCCACCTTCGGCCCCAAGGCAGCCGAGCTCACAGGGGAGTTCTATCGCAATCTCTGGGACCGCAATTACTTCACGGTCAAGACACAGACTGCGCAGGACACCCCAGCCCTGGCTCCCGTCAGCGCACCTGCTTCCACCGGCGCAACGCGGTAATTCTCTTCAGCTTTCAGCACAAAGGCCGCCTCCGAGCGGCCTTTGTTTTTCTGTCCTATTTCAAAACGTCTGCGTAGTGGCCGCCAATTGCTCGATCCACAGCCTCATGCGCCTGTAGTGGGAACCCTCCCAGTACACCCGCTGGCAGCCTGCGCATTGCTCGAACTCATTGCACCATTCCAGAACCTTCTGCGGTACCCGTCCCTCAACCTCAGCTTTGGAGACCTTGCTGAGCACTCCGTTGCAGACCATGCAGCGTGTGAGCGGGCGCAAACACCGGGCCAGATCGAAGCGTCTCACCACTTCTTCGGCCTGGCGTCTGCTGTCGGTCTCGCGCAGCCAATATCCACGCGTCACTGCGGAGTACTTGAGCACGCCGCGATCTCGCGTCAGCAGGATGCGCCCTTGTGCAACCGAGATGCTCACCAGCTCCGCATCGCTGGTGCGGTTGTCATACACGGTGTCGAATCCAAGCATGCGCAGATAGCCCGCCAGCCTGCCTAAATGAACATCGAGCACGAACTTCGATTCCCGTAGCGGCTGAGGCCGCAATTGTAACGCCGGCGTAATGTCGATCGACTCGAAGACCGGATAGACAGACACGCGATCCCCGTTTCGAATCAGGCGCGAGAAATCGGACGATTCGCCGTTTACCAGCACCAAGTCCACCTCGGTGTGCGGCACACCGAAACTCTCGATCGCGTCCTTCACGGAAGCCGGCAACGACAACCGCTTTTCTACCGGCCTGTACTGCAGGCCAGCCGGAAGATGATCGTTCAATTCGGCATAGAATCGAAAACTCGCGCCGGCTGGGCGTGACGCCATGACCAATTCCACGACCGCCCCCTCGGCTTCAGTCTAGTCCGGTCCGCGGAAGAACAACGGCTTCAAGGTCCCCGAATGCCTCCGAACCGCAATGCACCCATGCCTTCAATGTTGTGCTATGATACGCAGCCATCAAGGGTCCCCTCCAAAAAACTGAATTTACGAGGAGACTGACATGACCGATCCATCGCAGTTCACGCCGTTAATCAGCGCGTTGTCGGACCAGGATGCCGCGCTTCTGAAGACCATCCTCACTCAATCACAATCAGCGGGAAAAACGGCCGAGCCGAATTCCTTCCTGTTCAGCGTCGCCACAGCCGGTTTCGCGGCAGTCGATGTTGCCTATGTGAAGCAGCGGTTCAGAGACTTCCTTCAAAGAATCGTGGAGCTGTCGCTCGCAGCGCAACCCCCTGGTGCGCAGGCGGCCAATGGATTTTTCCGACAGTACATGGTGACGGACGCGCGCTTGGCGCAACTCGGAGCCCCGCCCACGCTTCCGTTGGGTTCTCAGGCACAGGCGTTATTCGACGTCTACACGGCCTTCTATGGCTACGTCCGGAACGATGTGTTCGCACGGTGCGAGAACGTCCCGGGCGAGCGCATATTGGACGCGATCTTCAGTGAACTGGGCGCGGTAATTCAATTCGCCTTGAACCTGTTGACCGCGATCTTCGGGAGCGACCAGCAACAGCGTGAACAGGCCGCCGCCCAACTGTCGCAGGAGATTGGACCCCTGGTCCAACGGCTGAACGACAACGCGAACTCGCCCATCAACGGCACGCATGCCAGCGGATGGATCGCGAAGTTCTCCTCCGACACAGCCTTTTTCACCAAGACCCTGCTCGACCAGAAGGTTCCGCCAAATACGCCGGGGCAACTCGGGCAGATCGCCGATGTCATTCGAGCGATGCTGACACAGTTAAATCTCATCCCCTTTGATGGCATGAATCCATGGCTCAAAGGGGCATGGCAACTCCAGTATCAATCCGTCTTACGGTCGGCAGTCATCGCATTAGACACGATTCAAACGCTGCCGCTGCAAAAACAGGATCGCCCTGCCGTCCCGAGCAATCCAGGAGCGTTGCTCCAGAACTAACAAGCGACATTTGCCGCCTATGCAGCCTGTCTGACCATAAATGCCCCTCGGTTCCATCGAACCGAGGGGCATTTGTGTTTCTCTGCTGCGCGCTGCTAGAACGTCAGCCGCGCGCCCACCTGGATGATGCGCGGGCTTGCCGCACCGGTGATGGTGCCAAACGTCGAAGAAGCGTTAGCTGCTCCAACCGTCTTGGGCGGGCCGCTCGCACCGGGTGCGTTCAGGCTGACAAGGTTGAAAGCGTTAGTGGCTTCGCCCCGAAGCTGGAACACAATGCCCCGTTCCAGAGCGATGTCGCGGAATACCCCCAGGTCCACATCGCGATAACCCGGTGCGCGCAATGAATCGCGCGGCACGTTGCCGTCAGCTCCGCCCGGCCCAATGCCACCCGCTACTCCCGGTCCGTTGTAAACATATGCCGCAGCGTTGAACCACTCGGCTGCCTCGGCAGAACGGCTGCGGTGCGCACTCAAAACCGGGTTAGCGCCCGCAACGTAATCCGGACGATTGTGGTTCTCGGTATCGAAGTTCTGGTCTGCGCCCGTGGTGATCTCGAAAGGCGTCCCGCTTTGCATCGTCCAGATGGGCGACATGGTCCAGCCGTTCACCACTTGCTTCATAAAGAAGTTGGATCCATGGTAGTAATCGATCTTCCACATGCCCGAGATTACGGCCACGTTGCGACGGTCTACAGACATGGCGCCCTTATCCTCCCAGAGGTTGTCGAAATCCTGCGCGGTCATCTGCCCGTCGGCCGACTCGTTCGAACTCTGCAGCGCATGGCTCCAGACGTAATAGCCATTCAGCATCACGTTGTGAGTCAGCGGGCGCGCCGCCGAAACCTGCAGCGAATGATAGTTGGCCGTCTGGTTCGAGATCAGGAAAATGTTCTGGCCCAGAGTTCCGGTGCCGGTCGAGTTCTCGTCGTAGGGACGGCGCGAATTCTCGTTGCCCTGCGAAGTGGTGTTGGTGACCCCAGGAACATAGGGCCCGTAGTTGTCGTCGATCATGGTGGGCACATCGCGCGAGATTGTACCCACATAGGCTGCCGTCAAGGTCACTGTTCCCGGCAGTTGGCGCTGAACGGCCAGGTTGAACTGATAGATGTAGGGCCACTGCACGTTCAGCCCAATAGTCTCGATAGCGGCCGGAGTCAGGAAGCGTGGGCTGCTGGGGTTATAACTGTAGGGAAATGGATCGCCATTGGGGAATGCCGACGGAGCCCCGGTCACCATCAGCGGATTGTATGGATCGGAAGTCGAGCGCACAGAAGAGAAAGTTTGGCGGACAGCGTATGGGTTGGCATTGCCAGGCTGGTTCCACTCGTTACCCGCGGTCGTGCCATAAAAGATGCCGGCGCCGACGCGAATCGCGGTCTTGCCGTCGCCAAACGGATCCCAGGCAAAGCCGATGCGGGGCGCAATGTGATGGTATTTCGTAGTGGCAATGCCGCGTCCCACACCAGGATCGCCAGGGAAAAACATGCCTGGAGGCGCGGTCGGAACCACCGTAGATTCAACGCCCGTTGAACCGGCTACGCCGGTGAGAGCCGCCTTGCCGGGCACAAAAGCTGCGGTGTGGTTCCGCGACTCCACCGGAGCCGTGTCGATATCCCAGCGGATGCCCAGGTTTGCGGTAAATCGAGGAGTGATACGGTAGTTGTCCTGCAGAAAAACCGCGGTGTGCCAGGCGCTGGTCAGTGTCTGGTAGGGCGTGTCTTGTTCCATCGAGGAAAGCATGCCCGTGTAGAAGTCCGATAGCGCGTTGCTGGTAGTGGTGGGTGCGGAGCTTGCATAGGAGAAATTCCCGTAGTTATACAAGTTGCCCGAGAACATCCCCTTATCGAGCGCCAACTCACCGCCGTAGATCAGCGTGTGCTTGCCCTTGGTCATGGTCACCATGTCGCGCAGCGAGTAGAAATCCGAAGTGGTGACTGGCCCGGCCAGCGAATTCTCCGCGTGGAAGTATCCAGATATGTTCAAATCTGGCAATGTTGACGGCCCCTGGATGGTGTAATTCGAGCCTAGGGTGCCGGCATTGGGGGTGGGCAGGTTCACGCGTCCACCCGCCGCCCGCGTAAACGTCAGCCACGCCTGGTTCGCGGTAGTCGCGCTGAAAGTGTGAACGTCGCTGACATTGGCGTTGTCCTGGTCCGTATACGACTGGTTAATCGTCCAGGGAGCGATATTGCCGGGGCCGCCGAAGGCATTCTGCGTGGTGTGGACGAAGAAATACGTCACGGCGATGTGATCCTTGTCGCTGAGGTTCTCGTCGTACTTGCCAAGATACTCGTCCTCGTCCGTCGGCCCAGTGAAGTAGCCCGACCAGTCGAGGGGTACCGTAGCGCCGGATGGCGTCACGTTCGGCAGAGGAATTTGCGCGCTGGCATTCTTGCCCGTCAGGATGGTCACAGCCACTGGATCGGCCCCCACCATGCTTGCTGTGCTCGTTGTGGCAACGCAATTCAAATTAGTGGGATTACTGGCACTCACGCCCACGCTGACGCACCCAGGCCCGCTGTTGGTCTGTCCGGTCATCGCCGTCTTGGTGATCGGATTGTTGATGGTGAACGGCGTCGACCCGTAATAGGAGAACTTTCCGGCCGGAGCACTCGAAGTTGCTGTCGCCGGGTTGGGAAGGTCCTGGGTAAAGTCACCTAACCGTTCCGCGGCCGTCGGCACGCGCGCGCCGCTCACATACTGCCCCACCACCTGCTTCAGTGCGCCGTAGCTGAAAAAGAAGAACGCCTTGTCGCGCTTAATGGGACCGCCCACCACGCCGCCATATTGGTTGCGGTGGTAAGGCGCGTTGATGAATTGCCCTGCCACATTCTTGGGTGCATTCCATGGATAGGCGTTGAAATCGGTGTTGCGGTTGAACTCAAACAATGAACCATGGAACTGGTTGGTGCCCGATTTGGTCACGGCCGTGACCACCGCTGCCGACATGTGCCCGTACTGCGCCGAAAAGTCGCTGGTTTCCACGCGGAACTCTTCCAGCGCGTCGGGATTGGGAAGCTGATTCCCGTAGTTGCGGATTCCAGTGGTGTTGCTGCCGCCATCCAGATAAAAGCTCACTTCGGGATTGCCGCCGTCAATTGAGCCGTTGATCTGCACGTCTGCAGAAGGCAGGCCGATGGTGAAATTGGGCGTGCCGCTTGGGTTTGACTGCTGGCTGGCGCTGTTGTTCATTACGCCAGGTGTTAGCGAGAGCTCGGAATAGGCATTGCGGTTGACCAGCGGCAGCCCAATCACCTCGCTCTGCTCAATCGTGGTTCCCAGTTCCGCGTTGCTGGTATTCACCAGCGGCGGAGCCGTCGATACCGTCACCGTCTGCGTCTGCGCGCCTACGTCGAGTACCACCTCGAGCGTCTGCGTCTGGTCGACGGTCACCACCATGTTCTGCTGCACAAAGCGCTTGAAGCCGGAGGCATCCACCTGCACTGTGTAGGTGCCCACCGGCAGGTAGTCAACGCGGAATTCGCCGTATCCGTTGCTGGGCGCCGAGCGCGAGTAGCCGGTATCGATATTTGTAGCCCGGATAGTCGCCGTGTTCACCACCGCGCCTTGCTGGTCCTTCACGGTTCCAACAATCGAGCCGGTGATCTGCTGGCCCGCGGCCGCCAGAGCAAAGCCCAGAAGCAGGCCGGAAATTGCCCCGAACCGTACCGCCGGCCATGCCGCCGAACGTAGCGTCGACCGAAGCGCCGTTCGCGGTAACAAAGTATTGAGCGTATTGAGCAGTTTGCGCATCAACATGGATCCTCCTCAAGTTTCGTTCCTAATTCGTTCTTCCCTGAATCGCGGTACATTGTGCACCGCTCATGCGGCGACTGATTAAGGCCACCCGCTTGGGGCTGCATCGTACACCGGCTTAGCGAACAATCGTCAACTCCAACCAACCCGGAACGCCTCCGGACAGGACTCTCCCGAGTTTGGAGAGTTGTACCAAACGGCATTCCTGTATTGGCAAGTGACACACGGTTTGTCCCCGTCGTGTGGAGGACTCGTGTCGCTAGCTACTCACTCGCAATGATTTAGGGAGACGTGACAAACGTAAAGATGGAGGGTAGCGCAGCGGGATGATGGAGGTTGGCG
>JASIJW010000647.1:0-4024 GCA_030050035.1 Acidobacteriaceae bacterium
TCGCTGCACACCAGCCGCCAGATCATGCGCATGCTTGGCCGCGGCGACGACCGCTGGCGCAAGTATCTCTTCTATTGACCGCTGGGCTAGCCGCAGCGAACACTTTGACCTGCGGTCGCGTCCTACACGGCAAGGATGCGTTGAAGAATGTCTCCATCGATGCTCAAAACTGTGCCGGCTTTCCTGTTCGCTGCTGCAGCCGCATTCTCGCAGCAGACTTCGGTTCCCACGGCGCTGCCTTCGCAGCCTTTCGTGATCCGCAACACCTGGTTCATCGGCGGCCAGGGAAGCTGGAACGCACTGCGGCTCGATGCACAGGCAAAACTGCTTTTTATCGCGCACGAAAAAAATGTTCAGGTAGTTGATGTGAGCGACGGGGCGGTAGCAGGCACGATCGGCGGTTTTCAGGATGCCCGCGATATCGCCCTGGACCCTGCCGGCGCTAATGGCTACGTGAGCGATGGCGGGCGCGCCAGCGTGACCGTCTTCGATCGCGATAGTTTTGCAACGTTGGCACAAATCCCGACCGAGCCGAGCCCTTCAAGCCTGGTTCTTGAGCCGCAGACCGGGATGCTGTTTGTTCTAGGCAGCGTTCCGGCTGGGACCGGTGCGGCGCCACCCCCGGACCATGGTCGATCGCCAACCACACCGCCGGCCGCAACGTCCTCTATCACTGTCATCGATCCGCAGACGCGCAGCGCCATCGGAGCCATTCTGCTTTCGGAAAGGCTTGGGGCTGCGCAAGCGGACGGGGCTGGCGCAATCTACGCCGTTTCTCCTGGCGGCACCGGCCTTCTGCGCTTCGATGCGCAGTCCGCCATAAACGAGCTCCGCCAACAACAGCCTTCTCCTGCAAAAACATCAAAGGCAAGCACTCCTGCTTTTCCCACAGTCGATTGGACCAATCCAATCTCGGATCCGGCTGTCGAGGGACAGCTTCGTGCGTTTCCGCTCCATGGCCGATGCCCCGGTCCCGCCGGCATTGCTCTGGACAGCACCGACCAGCGGATCTTTGTCGCCTGCTCCAATATGACGCTTGTTGTGCTGAACTCGGCTACTGGTGACACCGTCACTACTCTCCAGGTCGGGCCGGGCGCGCATGACGTGGGATGGGATGCGGAGCACGGGTACATCTTCGTTGCCAATGGCGGCGGCGACGGCAACATTACCGTCATTCACCGCAATGTCACCGATACGTACAACGTGAACCAGACGCTGCCCACGCGGCAACGCGCCCGTACCATGGCGGTCGATGCGGACAGCGGGCTTGTGTATCTGGTGACGGATTATCTGGGAGCGCAAACTGGCGGTCACGGCGGTTTGAACGGCCTCAAAGTAGTTCCTGTCGAGGGCAGCTTTCAAGTGCTGCAAATCGGACAATAGACGACAGCATGTCTCGTGCGAAGCCCGCCGGAGGACGGCGAATCCTGGCCCGATAATCTTGGCAATCAATGAAAAATCAATGAAAGGGGCGGCGCTAAAGCGCCGCCCCTTCGGCCCGCCCGCCGGAATTTACTTCTTCGGCGGGAACTTTGAGAACATTTTGCCGATATCTTCGTAGATCATCTTGCGATTCTTGTCCGGGTTGTTCGAAATCTCCCCCTGGCTGATGCCGCGCCATAAAAGCTGCTTCGACTGGGTATCGAACATATCGACGACCATGCGCCCCTCCGGCACATTGTTGACCGTGGTTGTCGTCTCGCCAAAGCCGCCACCGGGGCCCCAGCCCCAGCCACCCCATCGCCAGCCCACGCCCCAGCCGCCACCCAGGCCGTCATAGAACGTCTCCAACTGCTGCTGGTTCTGCACGCGATCCTTGACGACGAGTGTTACGTGGCCGCCGTTCGGGACCTCCTGCCAGCCCTTGGTCTGCAGTTCCTTGTCGACCGCGCGTTGAATGCGCTGGGCGTCGAACTGGTCGGAAACATCGACCTTGCCCCACGAGTACGTGTGGTATTGGGAGAAATCGACATGGTGGTCAAAGTCGGTCTTAACGTTATCAGCAGCAACCGGCCGGCAAAGAAGCAAAAGGGCAGCGCACGCTACGCCAGTAATTAGCGGCCGGATTTTCATGGGAAATCATCCCTCCCTGCTTGCCAGAATCCTTCCAGGCAGAAGGGATGCCGACCGCGACACGGCCGGTTGTCTTAGACATGGAAACCGGAGTGCGGGCAGAGAAACCCGTGTTCGTATAAACGCCACCAAGCGTGATCTGGCCACGGCGCGGATGGATCTGCACCGGAGAATGGGCTACTTTTGCTTGCCCTGCGAGCCGGTCGGCTGGCTCTGGCCATTTTGCTGGGCCTGGCCGTTCTGCTGCTGGCCGTTTTGCGTTATATCCTGGCCGTCGTAGATGATCTTGGTGCTCGAACCGAAACGCTTGTAATCGGCATATTTGACGACTTCGCGGATATGCACGTCCTGGTCCATGTAGCCGTAGCCGCCGGTAAAGTGCAGGATGCCTTCACCCTTGGTATAGACCGGGAACCAATAGCGGCCGTCGATCTGCTGCCGCCAGGTCATGAACGGCGGGTGCAGGTCTTCCTGGCCTTTCTTAGTGTCGTCGGGAACCATGCGGCCGTTGGTCACCACGATCTGCAGGTCGGTAGCGTCGACCCAGATGCGGCCGTCGAGATAACGCTCGTGCTTTTCGATCACCTTCGGCGCCACATCGAAGACGTAGCAGTCCACATCGTCTACCTTCTGCTTGCCGACGTAGGTGATGTTGTACTTGGGCACGTCGGCGGTGGTGAGCACGAAGGGATAGCCGTGCTGAATGTCCTGGAGATCGGATGGACTCATCATGATCCCGCCCTGATCCAGCGTGCTGGGCGGCGCATCAACCACCTTCTCCATGCGCGCGCCGTCGGGACTGAAGATCACGTCGTCCACCTCGAACCACTCTCCGGATACTTTCCTGGTGTCGTCGTCGATCGTGTCCACCCGCGCGGTGCGCCGGTAGGTGTAATGGTTCAACGCTTCCCGGAATTCGGTCTCCTTGGCGGCAAACTGCTGGATGATCTGGTCGGCAGGGACGGAGGGTGGAGTCAGGTCCATTTTTCCAAAGCCGGCGTCCAGCGGCATGGGGGTAAAGCTGTCCTTCTGCGCGGACAGCTGGACGGCGCAAACCGCAGGCAGCAGCAAAACGATCCAGATTAAGCGGCGCACCCTGATTGCCTCCGATGGAATGTGTTGAGCGAGGGCGAACAAAGGCCGAGGTCCAGCGACCGGCCGGGTGTCGCGGCTCTCTCTGCAAGCTTAGACGCTTTGACGCGGGATGTGGGCACCGGTAGTAGTGGACCCGTGACTCGATTCGTGTTTTGGCCCGGGCCCCTGCAGAAGTGCGTGCGAACAACTTGGCGGTGCAGAACTGGCTCCCCCTCCCTCTCCCCCCTCCCCTATTCAAGACTACATGGTTATTGATAATAAAAGACTTGAAGGCGGAGGTTCGCTCGTATGTTCCAGCATGCAAAGAACTTACGCACAGCTTAGCCAGAATCAACAACTTACGGCCGAGATTCGACTGGCAAAAGGCAACTGGAGCGCGAGTCTCTTTTTCTCTATATTTGGCCCTTTCAGGATAGCGAAGAGTGAGGAAATAATTGGCAATGTTGGATTGGACGGTAAGCGACTGATTGCTTGATGGAAAGCATGAGTTCGGCTGGATGGGCAGTTTGACAAGGAATGCGGGGTTTGCAGAAAGCATGCCTTTGGTTTCAAGGATCCGGGGCGAGCGTCGTTGGCCAGGTGGGGGCATTCGAACCGAGTTCCGTCGGCCAAAATCGTCCTCCGTTGCACCTGCACCTCAAAACCTAGTTCCCACCTTAAGGCGAGCCTGGGCTGCGCTTAAGGTGGGTAAACCGGTTTGTGACGAGCAGAATTCTGACGTTCGTTCAGGTGGTTAAGACAAAGCCCATCAGCGCTTCGGCGTCATACTGGCTTTGCCGGCCATTGCCGTTGGTCATGGTGGCGGCCACGTACAACTCAGTCGCAAACCCTGCGGTTGGGCATGTGCCCAGCAGGT
>JASIJW010000648.1:0-9854 GCA_030050035.1 Acidobacteriaceae bacterium
GACGTCCACCCCTGCGATTGACGAGGAGCGGCTGGCCTGGCTGTCGCTGGCGCTGACGCCGGGGCTTGGGCCAAAGCGCATTCTCGATGCGGTGAAAGAGACCAGCGTGAACGGGTCCAGCCGGGCAAGCCGCGTTCTGGAGCTGTCGCTTACGGAACTGGAAGCGCTGAACCTGCCGGCGAGCGCGGCGCAGTTCGTTTTTGAAGGCAAGGCGCGCGAAGCCGGCGAGGCTGAGTGGCAGCGGGCGGCGGCGCAGGGCGCGACGATTGTGAGCTTCCACTGCCCGGAGTACCCGGAGCGGCTCAAGGAGATCTACGATCCGCCACCGGTGCTGTGGGTACGCGGCGATGTGCAGTTGCTCGGCCGCCCGGGGATTGCGGTGGTGGGCACGCGGCACCCGACGCCCTATGGCAGCGGCATGGCGGAGTTGCTGGCGCGCGACCTTGCGGCGCGACGGCTGCTCATCATCAGCGGCATGGCGCGCGGGATCGATTCGAGCGCGCACAAGGGCGCGCTGGCCGCGCGCATGCCTACGCTGGCCGTGTGGGGAACGGGGATCGATGTGGTTTACCCCAAGGAGAATAAAAAACTGGCCGAGGAGATCTTGGCGACCGGTGGGGCCATCGTGAGCGAGGTGCCGATGGGCACGTTTCCGGCGCCGCAGAATTTTCCCCGTCGCAACCGCATCCTGAGCGGGTTGAGCGTAGCGGTGCTGGTGGTGGAGGCGGCGGAAAACTCCGGTACGCGTGTGACCGCCCGCTGCGCCGCCGAGCAGAACCGCGACCTGTTCGCTGTGCCCGGCAATGTGACGAACAAGGGGTCGTGGACGCCCAACACGCTGATCAAGCAGGGCGCGAAGCTGGTGGCAACGTGGGAGGACGTATGGGAAGACCTGCCTTCGCAGGTGCGGCTGGAACTGGAAGCCGAGCAGGACTCGGGGAGGGCGGCTGCATCCAAATTGGGGGCTCAAGCATCCTTACTGCCTGATCCTGTGCTGCGACCCGAAGAGGCGTTGGTGCTGGAGGTCTTGCACAGTGATGAGAGCCTGCAGATCGACGAGATCCTGGGGCTCCTTGAAGCGCAACTGACCTCCTCTGAAGTGTTTACGGCTCTTTTCGAGCTTGAAATGGCCGGCCGGATTCGATCGTTGCCGGGCAAACACTACGTGAGGATGATGTAGCATTCGGTGCGGCGGTCCTTTCGTAAAAATCGAGTTTGAGACGCCGAAGCAGAGACAGGATCGCCCCGGAATCCGGGGGCCGCTCCGGATCGGCGGTTTTTACGTCCAAATAGAAACCGGGCCAGGAGCCCGGGGACTGTCGGCGTTCCGCATTTGCATTGATTACAAATGGCTTATGTTCTAAGACGGATGTTTCGGCCAACCCGGAACGGACGCCGCAGTGAGACGCGGCGGGCGGCGAAAGTGGAAATGAGGCCGGGTTTCATGTTAGGGTGCAACACTTGTGCGGAGATTTTCAGGGTGCCGGAAAGAGCCGGACTGATTTTGCCCGCACCAAATGAGAACGGTAGGCCGCGAGCGCAGCAGATTTGATCTGACGGCGGCGAGTGAGAGAGGAACTGGTTTCAAAGCGATGGCAACGAGCAAAGCACTGGTGATCGTCGAGTCCCCCGCCAAGGCCAAGACGATCGAAAAATATCTGGGCAAAGGGTTCGAGGTGCGCGCCTCGATCGGGCACATCATGGACCTGCCCAAGAACGACATTGGCGTGGAGTTGAAGAAGCGCACGTTTGAGCCTGAGCTGATCGTTTCGCCGGGCAAGGAGAAGGTGGTCGAACAGCTGAAGAAGCTGGCCGCGAAATCCGACTCCGTGTACCTGGCGCCCGACCCTGATCGCGAGGGCGAGGCGATTGCGTATCACCTGGCGTTGCAGCTCGGGACCAACTCCAAAGAGAGGAAAAAAATCCGCCGCGTAACCTTCAACGAGATTACGAAGAAGGCAGTGCAGGACGCGTTCCAGCACGCGCGGGATATCGACCAAAATCTTGTGGACGCGCAGCAGACGCGCCGCGTGCTTGACCGGCTGGTGGGTTACCAGATTTCGCCGCTGCTCTGGGATAAAGTCCGGCGCGGACTGTCGGCTGGCCGCGTGCAGACGGTGGCGGTGAGGCTGATCGTCGAGCGCGAGCGCGAGATTCAGGCCTTTCAGCCGGTGGAGTACTGGACGCTCGAAGCGCTGCTCCATCCGGAGCGGCAGGCCGACAAGAAGGACGACGATAAGAAATTCAGGGCGAAGTTCATTGGCGTAGGCGGCGAGCCGGCGCGTGTGGCTAACGGCAAGGACAAGGACGGAAAAGACCAGTTCATCGCAAATGCGCTGCCAAACAAAAAGGCGATGGACGAGGTCACGGATGCGCTGAAGCATGCCGAGTGGCGGCTGGCCAGCGTGCAGTCGCGCGAGCAGCAGCGGCGTCCGCTCGCGCCGTTCATCACCAGCCAACTGCAGCGTGACGCGGCCAACAAGCTGGGCTTCAACGTGCGGCGCACCATGGGCGTGGCGCAGCGGTTGTATGAGGGCGTGGAGATCGGCGCTGAAGGCACGACCGGCCTGATCACTTACATGCGTACCGACTCGCCGCGTGTTTCGCCGGAGGCGGTTGCCGGCGCGAGGGAGTGGATCGGAAAGAATCTCGGATCGAAGTATCTGCCGGCCGAGCCGAATGCGTACAGGGGCAAGAAGGAAGCGCAGGACGCGCACGAGGCGATTCGCCCGACCGACGCCGCGCGCACGCCGGAGTCGATTGCCAAGTACCTGAGCGACGAGCAGCTCAAGCTGTACACGCTGATCTGGCGGCGCTTCGTGGCCTCGCAGATGGTGCCGGCGGTTTATGACGTGACCACGGCGAACATCGAGGCGAAGTCGAAGAAGAACGGCAAGACCTATGACTTCCGCGTGAGCGGATCGGTGCTGCGCTTCGATGGGTTCCTCAAGGTCTACGAGATCATTGAAGAAAAGAAGGACGAGGACGATGAGAGCGCCAACCGGCTGCCCAGCCTGGACGGCGTAAAGACGCTCGAGATGGACGAGCTGCTGCCCGAAGAGCACGCAACGCAGCCGCCGCCTCGGTATAACGAAGCCTCGCTGGTGAAGGAGCTCGAAGAGCGCGGCATTGGGCGGCCGTCGACATACGCTTCGATCATCAACACCATCCAGGACCGCGAGTACGTGGTCAAGCATGGCGGCTCGCGCGGGCGCTTTTACCCGACGGAGATCGGCGTGGTGGTGTGCGACCTGCTGGTCGAAAGCTTCCCCTACATTTTCGACACCAAGTACACGGCCAAGCTTGAAGAAGAGCTGGACGACATCGAAGAGGGCAAGGAGAAGTGGACGCAACTGCTCAACGGCTTCTATGACTACTTTGAGGACGAGCTCAAAGACGCCAGCAAGAAGATGCGCAATATCAAGCGGCTTGAGCAGATGACAAACGAGAAGTGCGAGATGTGCGGGTCTCCTCTCGTGCTCAAGTGGGGCAAGTTCGGCACGTTCTATGCCTGTTCGGCCTATAACAAGAAGGACCCGTCGAGCTGCACTTTCACCAAGGAAAACATTGCCGCCAAGCCGGACCTGAATACGCCCGAGGCGCAGGAGGCCGGCGACACTGAGGAGTACTGCGAGAACTGCGGCAAGGTGATGGTGATGCGGCGCGGGCCTTTCGGGCCGTTCATGGCCTGCCCGGATTACAACGCCGACCCGCCATGCCGGACCTTCCGCAAGCTGAGCCAGAAGCAGCAGCAGAAGCCGCCGGAACCGACGGGAGAAGACTGCCCGGCCTGCGGCAAGCCGCTCGTCCTGCGCCAGGGCGCGTATGGCGAGTTCGTCTCCTGCTCGGGGTACCCGAAGTGCAAGTACATCAAGCAGAACCTGATTGAAGGCATGAAGTGCCCCAAGTGCGGCGAGGGCGATATTGCCGAGCGCAAGGCGCGGCGCGGCAACGTCTTCTGGGGCTGCACGAATTATCCGAAGTGCGACTTCACGTCGAACTATAAGCCGGTGCCGAAACCGTGCCCCAAGTGCAAGAGCCCGTACCTGGTCGAGAAGGTGACCAAGGCCGGTGTCTTCCTCGAGTGCCCGAACAAGAAGAAGAGCGCTGAGGAAGAGACGCCGAAGAAGCGCGGCAAGAAGGCCGCTGCTGCGGCTGAAGAGCAGCCCACGGTGGTTTGCACGTACTCCAAACGCATCGGCGACGCGCCGCCACCGCCTACGGCCGAAACGCACGGACCGGTGGTGGAAAAAACTTCCGACAAGAAGGAGCGCGAGCTGCAGCCGGTGTAAGGCCGTGGTGAGATGTAGTGCGGGTCTGAAGGCCCGCACTGCTGCCTGTCGGCAGAGCGGCGCCACCGCCGAGACTGGCAAGGCCTCCTGCCACCTGCGCCCGAACTGTTACCATGGGCCACGGAGACGCCCATGGAAAAGATGCTCGCCACGCCGGCAGACGCCGGGATCATCCTCAAACTCTATGAGCTGCGCACCGAGGCGGTGCTGCGCGAGGCGCGAGCCTGGGTCATAGGCCAGTTCTGGCCGTGCACTGCGGCAGATTACTTTGCCGTGGCGGAGAATCCCACCGATCCGCACAGTGCGTGGCTGCGGCAGGTGGTCAGCTACTGGGAGATGGCGGCGGCCCTGGTGCTGCATGGCACGCTTTCGGCCGAGCTGTTTGTGGATTGCAACGCCGAGGGATTGTTCCTGCTGGCAAAGTTCGCGCCTATCCTGGAAGTGATCCGTGAAAAGTACCCCGTGTTCCTGACGAAAACCTCTGAGCTGGTGAGCCGTTTTGCTACTGCTGCGCAGCGGTACGAGGCTGTTCAGAAGCGGGTGGAGGGGATGCGAAACCAGCCGGCCAGGTGACCCAGGGCTTACAATGAAATTCCTGTGACAACTGGCCCCGAAAGGGCGTGATATAGTGTTTTTCCGAAGTTCCATGGAGGTTCCCATGAAGCGTGTAATTGCTGTGCTTGCGGCAGTTTTTTCACTGGGAGTTCTGGCGGCCCAGGCGGCGAACACGACCAGCACCGGCTGGATTTCTGACTCGATGTGCGGGGCCAAGCACGCCGGTTCGGGCTCGGAATGCGTGAAGAAATGCATTGAGAGCGGCATGAAACCGGTCTTCGTCGACGCCAAGAAGAACGTCTGGGCAATCGATAATCCTGACGCCGTGAAAGCCTTCTACGGTGACAGGGTGACGGTGAAGACAACCGAGAATGCGGCAAACAAGAGCGTGCATATCGATTCGATCGAAGCTGCAAAGTAGGGCCGCGAAATAGAGCCGCGACGCATGCAGCGCAACTAGGCTGCAAGTTGGATCGCGAAATAACAGCCACACAGCAAGCAGCTACGTAGTCTCTTTTAAGGTTCCCCGCACGGACCTCCTCCTGTGCAGGGACTCGCCATACTGTGCAATCTCTGCTAGTGTCGTATCCGATGCCCTTGTGGCGCGTCTATTTAGGTGCGCCGCAAGGCGCGGATACCGGTATCCCCATGGCACGAGCACTCTGGAACGGCAAAGTGATTGCCGAAAGCAACGACACCATCGAGGTGGAAGGGAACGTCTACTTTCCCGAATCCAGCATTAGACGCGAGTATTTCCGGCCCAGCAGCACCACCTCCACCTGCCCGTGGAAGGGCCAGGCGCGGTACATGAGCCTGGTGATCGACGGACAGGACAACCAGGACGCAGCCTGGTACTATCCCGACCCCAAGCCCGCTGCGCGCAAGCTCAAAGGCTACGTGGCCTTCTGGCGGGGCGTGGAAGTGGAGAAGTAGGGAAGCAGGGAACAGGGAACAGGGAACAGAACACCGGTTCTGCCTCGTCTTTTCAAGGCAATTTTTCCCGAACGCAGACGGAGCCCGAATGGAACCAGTGCAGACGGGATGCTGCATCGTCGGCGGAGGGCCCGCCGGCATCATGCTGGGGTTTCTGCTGGCGCGCGCTGGCGTTCAGGCGACAGTCCTCGAAAAACACAAGGACTTCTTCCGCGACTTCCGCGGCGACACCGTTCACCCCTCCACGCTGCACCTGATGGGGGAGCTCGGTATTCTCGACGACTTTCTCAGGCAGCCGCATCGGCGCATCGACGCCGGGCGCGCGGTTTTCGGAGGACAGACTTTCGAGATGGCTTCACTGAAGAAGCTGAAGATCGATACGCCGTACATCGTGCTGATGCCGCAATGGGACTTTCTAAACTTCCTCACGGGCAAAGCTCGCGCATATCCCGGTTTCAGCCTGCTCGTGGAGCATGAGGCCACGGACCTCATCGAACGGGATGGTGGAGTCGGCGGCGTAATTGTAAACACTCCCGAGGGCGAGCGGCGCATTGAAGCGCGGCTGGTTGTGGCTTGCGACGGCCGCCACTCCACCATGCGCGCGCGGGCCAATCTGCCGGTGCGGGAGATCGGGGTTCCTATCGATGTCCTCTGGTTCCGGCTGAGCCGCCGGTCGACAGACCCTGGCGAGCAGGTGCTGGGTAATGTCAACTACGGCAGGTTCCTCATCCTGATCGACCGCGGCGACTATTATCAGGCGGGCTTGCTGATCGCGAAAGACTCGTTCCCCGCCGTGCAGCAACAGGGCCTTCCGGCGTTCCGCGAGACGATTGCGCGAATGGTGCCCGCGCTCGGCGATCGGGTGGAGGAGATCGAAAGCTGGGATCAGGTCAAGCTGCTCTCGGTGCAGATCAACCATCTGCGGCAATGGTCGAGGCCGGGACTGCTTTGCATCGGAGACGCCGCTCACGCCATGTCGCCTGTCTTCGGGGTGGGCATCAACCTGGCCATTCAGGATGCGGTTGCGACGGCGAACCTGCTTGCTGAAACTCTGCAAGAGGGCAGGAATCCGGACCCGCTGCTGCCTGCGGTTCAAAAGCGCAGAGCGTTTCCAGCCATTGCCACGCAGACCATGCAACGCGCTGTTCACAACGGCCTGCAGTGGGTGTTTCGCCAGCGCGGCGCGATGAAGCCGCCGTTGTTCATCAAGGTCGTGGCGAAAATCCCCGGCGCGCAAAGCTTTGTTGCGCGTGTCGTTGGCATCGGCGTTCGCCCCGAGCACGTGCGCACGCCGGAGATTCATGCGGTTGCAGCAAGCCGGTGACCTGTTCACTGATCCCTATTCCCTGTTTCTAATACGCCTGGAACTGCTCGATGGGCAGGCGCACGCGGAAGCAGGTGCTGCCCGGCGAGGAGCTGACGTTGATGTGGCCGCGGTGCTTGCGCACGATGCGCATGGCAGCATCGAGGCCGAGGCCGAGCGCGCGGCCCGGCGGCTTGGTGGTGAAGAACGGCTCGAAGATGCGCTCCTGCAAATCCTGTGGGATGCCCGGGCCGGAGTCTTCAATTTCGATGAGCAGCATATCGGCCTCATGGCGGCAGGCCACGCGCAACCGGCCGCGGTTGGCCATGGCATCCAGAGCATTTTCAATCAGCGCCGACCACACCTGGTTCAGCTCCGCGCCGTAGGCGCTGATGCGCGGCAGCGTGGGCTCGTACTGCCGCTCTACCTTTACGTTGTTCAATCGCGAGCCGAACATCTGCAGCGTCGCGTCCAAACCCGCCGGCACGTCCACGTCCTGAATGGGCGCGCGGTCCATGTTGGAGTAGTCCTTGATGGCCTCAATCAACTCCGAGATGCGGGCAGTGGCGTTCAGCAGCGCATCGGCGGCGCGCGAAGAGCGCAGATAGCGCGCGAAGAACTCGAGCGACACTGCGGCGTCGTGCGGTCCCACGGTGTTGCGGAACTCCTCCAGATCGGCGGCGGTGACACCATGCTCGGCGAGTGGAGGGGCAATGGATGCGGGATCCTCTGCGCCGGCCCCTGCGAGCCAGTAGCGGATCGCCTCTTCGTTGCCGATAAGCGATGTGGCGTCGCTCGGCTTAGCTTCCGGCCGGCGAAGAATCTTGTCCTCCCACGCCTGCAGCCTGGCGATCTGCTCTGTGCTGAGGCAGAGGTCGACGAGCTTGAACCGGTTGCGGCGGTTCTCGCTCAGCGCTATGACGAGATTAGCGGCGGCGCGCTGCGCGGCGCTGGCCGGGTTGTTCAGCTCGTGGGCCAAGTTGCCGGCAAGCTTGCCCAGGGCCGAAAGCTTTTCCGCTTGCTGCTCGATGCGCGTGACCTCGCGCACGCGATCAAGCAGTGTGGCTACTACGCGCGGCGTCATCGATGGGATGGCCTTGAGCATCTCCGGAAACAGCGTGGCGGGAATGAGCAGCGCCCATACATGAGAAACCGCCGTGCCCTGCCCGCCGTAGCTCTTCATCCGCGAGAAAGGCAGCAAGCCGGTCAATTGCGCAGTGCGGCCGATGAACAGCGCGCTTGCGCCTCCGTGCTGGCGGCGCACATGGATTTCGCCGGTGAGCAGGACGACCATGTGCTCGGCCGGCGCGCCTTCTTCAAACAGGATTTCACCCGGATTGGCATGGTACTCCTGCCCATGGCTCGCCAGCCACAGCCGGTCTTCGAAGGGAAGTCCGTGCAGCGGGCCCACCTGGTCGAGCGCGTTGGCAAGCTCTTCGAGTGGGGTGACTGCTGAGGGCGCGACAAGAATGGACGGAAGCATTGGGGAACCTCCGGATGCTTGAGTATTAAGAATAGACGATGGCCGCCACTGTTTGGCGCGGTGAGACGTGTTGTGAGGTTTGGGTGAACTGCCGGGAAGCGCAGGCAAGACACGAGTTAGGGCGCGGCCAGCCGATAGAATGATGTTTCATGATCTCAACGAGCCTACAGGAGCGCAATAAGCATGAAGACCGTTTTGATGGCGGACCCGGTTCGATACCCGCGCATGACCACCGAAGAATTGCGCGGGACGTTTCTGCTCAACGAGCTGTACGAGCCCGGCAAGATTCATCTTGCCTATGTCGATCTCGATCGAGCTGTCGCGGGCTTCGCTGCGCCGTTGGCCAAGGAACTGGCGTTGCCTACCGATCCAGATCTGCGAGCTGGCTATTTCACTGAGCGCCGCGAGCTGGGTGTGCTGAACGTCGGCGGCAGCGGAACGGTCGTGGTCGGAGGGCAGCGGTACGAGCTCGACAATCTCGATGTGCTTTATATCGGGCGGGGTAATGCCGACGTGCGCTTTGCGTCGACAAAAAAGGGTGGGGATAAGAGTGCGCCGGCTCTTTTTTATCTGCTCAGCTATCCTGCGCACGCGGCTTACCCGGTAACGCTGGTGCGCAAGCAGGACGCGCAGCCGACGGAACTCGGGTCTGTCGAGACCTGCAACAAGCGGACGATTTATAAGTACATCCATCTCGAAGGCGCGCGCAGTTGCCAGCTTGTGATGGGCGTGACGCACCTGCATCCGGGCAGCAACTGGAACACCATGCCGCCACACACGCACATGCGCCGCTCGGAGATTTATATGTACTTCAATCTCGACGCTGGCGCGCGCGTGTTTCATCTGATGGGCCCGCCGGCGGAGACGCGGCATCTGGTGCTGGCCGATAAGGACATCGTCGTTTCGCCCGGATGGTCGATCCACTCCGGCGTGGGCACGCGCGCGTATAGCTTTTGCTGGGGCATGGGCGGCGAAAACCAGGACTACGCCGATATGGATCCGGCGCCGGTGGAGAGTCTGCGGTAGGCCGTGCGGCGAGCCTCCCTGCTATTCTGATTCATGAGACACCTGTTCCTCGACTGCGACGGCGTACTGGCGGATTTCGATTTTGCAGCGCAGCAGCTCTTCGGCATGGAATCGCGCGCTGCTGAAGAAAAGCTTGGGACCAAGGAGTTCTGGCGGCGCATCCGTACAACAGACGATTTTTACCGCCGCCTGCCGCTGGTTGCCGACGCGCTCGAACTCTACCGCGCTGTTTCCCACCTTAAGCCCACCATCCTCACCGGCT
>JASIJW010000649.1:0-3315 GCA_030050035.1 Acidobacteriaceae bacterium
CGGCGTACTCCCGCTGACCGCTGGCCCCGCTAGCCCCTCTTCGGGTATACTCTTCAAGAGCCTGAAAAGACGGGGGAAAGCACTGTCTGGAGGGCGAAATCAGGGGCGGTGGGGAGGACTCATCGCCAAACGAGAAAAAAGCATGCCCAAGTTGAAGACCCATTCGGGCGCGGCCAAGCGCTTCAAGAAAACCGGCACCGGCAAGATCAAGCGGGGCCACTCCAAGATGCGCCACATCCTTACGTCGAAGGCGCCGAAGACCAAGCGCTCGCTCGGCAAGAGCACGCTGGTTTCCGACGGCGATTACGCGAAGGTCTCGCGCATGATTCCTTACGCCTGATACGAGACTTGTCCACGGGGCTGCCGCGCACTGCCCCCCGGTCGTGAAACGCGCTTCTGCCGGGCGAGAGATCAGGTTTGAATTGAGCGAGTGAAGAGGCCGCGATTCCTGCCTCCAGCCGCGCAACACGAGAACGCAAAAAGGAGAACAACAATGCCACGCGTAAAACGTGGAACCAAGCGGCATGATCGCCGCAAGAAGATTCTGGATCGCGCAAGCGGCTATTTCCTGACGAAATCCAAGCTCTACCAGGCGGCGCAGGAAGCCGTGGAGCGCGGCCTCAAGTTCGCCTACAAGGGCCGTCGCGAGAAGAAGCGCCAGTTCCGCTCACTATGGATCGTGCGAATTGCCGCTGCATGCAAGCTGAACGGCACCAGCTACTCGCAGTTCATCAACGGCCTGAAGAAGGCCGGCATCGAGCTTGATCGCAAAATCCTGGCTGAGATCGCCGTGAAGGACGCGGCGGGTTTCACGAAGCTCGTGGAGCAGGCCAAGGCAGCAAAGGCTGCTGCATAAGTTGGCAGTACGACTGGCGGAAAAAAACGGCCCGGAGTTGGATGAAGACTCCGGGCCGTTTCACGTTTGCGAGACATTACTCGCTCAAGAACCCGCCCACCGCCTTTTGCCACAACTCCGGCTGGTCCACAAAATTCATGTGACCCGCGTTGGGCAGGATCACCAGCTTTGAGCCGGCAATCTTTTCGTGCATCTCCTTGCTGAGCGAGGGGTCGCACTCGTCGTGGTCGCCGACGAGGATCAGCGTGGGCACGTGAATGGTGGGCAGCCGGTCGACCCACTCGACGGATTTCAGATTTCCATCAATCACAAACTCGCCGTGCGAGCCCCACATCTCGCGGTAAAGCTCCCAATTGGTTGGCGAGTTGGACGCCGGGTCGTAGGCCGCATCCGGCCGTGCGCCATAGAGAAACGGAAAATAGCCCCACCCCCAGGCCAGCGTTTCGTACTCGGCCGGGTAACGGCCATGCTCCCATGGAGCGCCTTTGCCGAAGAGGCCGGCCTGCTCAAGTTCATTCAGTCGCGCCAGCTTGTCGGCAGGCATCGCGGCCTTTTCCCGCGCCAGCACCGCGTTCATCTCACGCGTGGAGGCGAAGGTGCTGTTCAGAATCAAGTGCCGCAGGTTCTGCTGGTACTTGAGCGCGTAGGCCTCGGCGAGCACGCCGCCGCAGCTATGGCCGAGCAAGTCGATCTTGCCCAAGTGCAGCGCGACGCGCACGGCCTCCACATCATCGGCCATGTTCTCGATGGTGTACTTCGTCACATCCTGCAGGCGCTCAGACTGGCCGGAGCCGCGCTCGTCAATGAACACCAGCCGGTGCGTCCGCGCCAGCGGCAGCAGCCACGGCAGAAAGTAGGTGTGGTCGGCGCCCGGCCCGCCATGCAGCACCATCAGCGGCTGCCCCTGTCCAAACTCGACGTAATAGATGAGCACGCCATTGGCGTCCACATATCCCTGCTGCACGGGAAAGACCGAGGAAGGGAACTGAGCAGGCGCGATGGCCGCGCACAGCGCAAGCGCAAAGGCAACCATGAGGTTTTTCATGGGAATCATGGTATGGCATCGAGTTCGGGTCAGCCGTAATTTATTCTTGAGATTGACCCATGACGAAAGAAGCCATCCCCAACTTGACGGCTCCCATTCTGACGGAATTTGATGAGGCCGCCATCGACAAAGCCTTCGCCGCGCTCGAAGCGCAGGCGCGCGCCGCTGCGGCCAGCCTCAGCAGCGAGGCCGAAGTCGAAGCCTTCCGCCTCGAGTGGCTCGGCCGCAAGCAGGGCCGGCTCAACGAGGTCTCCGGCCGCTGGCTCAAGTCTGCACCGGCCGAAGCCAAGAAGGCGCTCGGCCAGCGCTTCAACGTCCTCAAGGCTATTGTCGAATCACTGCTCGACCACGCCGCCGGCGCCGGGCTGGGCGGGAGCCTGGGCGACGCCGCGCTCAAGGCTGAAGCCATCGACATTACGCTGCCCGGCACACGCCGACTTACTGGTGCCGAGCACCCCATCACGCGCACGCTGAATGAGATTGTCTCGGTCTTTGCCGCGCTCGGATACTCGGTTGGCGTAGGCCCGGAGGTCGAGACCGACTTCTACAACTTCGAGTGCATGAACTTTCCGCCGGGCCATCCGGCGCGCGACACGCAGGATACGCTCGTCGTCGCCAATCAGGACCGCCGCCCGTTGCGCGACCGGCTCCTGCTGCGCACGCACACCTCGCCCGTGCAAATGCGGACCATGGAGCAGCAGCCCCCGCCGGTGCGCATCGTGATTCCCGGCAAGGTGCACCGCAATGACGCGGCCGACGCCACGCACTCGCCCATATTTCACCAGGTCGAAGGCCTCTGCGTAGACACGAACATTACGTTCAGCGACTTGAAAGGCACACTCGACCATGCGATGAAGGCGCTGTTCGGCTCGTCCGTGAAGACTCGCTTCTTTCCATCGTTCTTTCCATTCACCGAACCGAGCGCGGACGTGCAAATCAGTTGCATCTTCTGCGGCGGCAAGGGTTGCCGCAAGTGCAAGCACTCAGGATGGATTGAGTTGCTGGGCTGCGGCATGGTGGACCCTTCGGTTTTCGCCTTCGCGGCAGAAAAGCAGCCCGCCTATGACCCGAAGAAGATCTCCGGCTTCGCCTTCGGCATGGGCGTGGAGCGCATCGCCATGATGAAGTACGGCGTGAGCGAGATTGGGCAGTTCTATGCCGGGGATATGCGGTTCCTGAGTCAGTTTGCATGAAGGCAGCAGGTTAGCGTCCGTCGCGCGGACGTAGCAAGTTAGCGAGTTAGCGGCGGTAGAGGACGAGGTTGCTGTCGTGGGACGAACAAGGCATTTTCGGGATTTGCTGGCTTGGCAGAAAGCGATGCAATTGGCGCGGGAAGTCTATCTGGCGACAGAAGAGTTTCCGAAATCGGAGACGTTCGGGCTTCGGATGCAGCTGAGGCGATCTGCAGTGTCTG
>JASIJW010000650.1:0-6714 GCA_030050035.1 Acidobacteriaceae bacterium
CCATCATTATCGATATCGCCCAAGGCCAGCCCGCGCCCAACCCAACGCTGCTTAAACACATCGTTTGAAACCGGACCGACGTCAACGAACTTCTTGCCGTGGAGATTGCGAAGCAGGAGCGGCGGCTCGCGATAATGAAGCTCAGGGTAGCTCTTCTCGACTGTGTCCAGGTCGTGCGCTTGTGCAACCAGAAGGTCCTTCCAGCCGTCGTTGTCATAGTCCATGAAACGCAAACCCCAGCCGGAATGAAGCAGCGTTATGCCGCCGACGGCAGTGGCATTGCTGTCGTAAGCAAAAAAGGAATCGCCCGTGTTTCGATAGAGTGCGTATTTCTGGTTTGCCAAGTCATCGACCACAAGATCGGGCCATCCGTCATTGTTATAGTCAGAGATATCGACACCCATTCCCGCAAAGGTGTGCCCATTGTCATCGACGGCGGCTCCTGCTTCAAGACCGAGTTCTTCGAATGTTCCATCACCCTTGTTGTGAAACAGAAATTCGACCATAGAGTCATTGGCAACAAATAGATCTATATGGCCGTCCCGGTCATAATCGCCGATGGCTATCCCGAGTGCTTTCGCGGGCTTGGCCAGACCGAGTTTGGCGGCTTCCTCAGTAAATGTTCCATCACCGTTGTTGTGATAGACCAGCATCGAAATGGGCGGGAAGACGTCGGGATGACAATAGCCTCGATTGCCATCAATACCGCACCACACATTATTCCAATCCCAGACGATGTAGCGAAGTACGACCAGATCCAGGAATCCATCGTTATCCAGGTCCACCCAGGCCGCAGAGGTGGACCAGCCGCTGCCGCCGACTCCAGCCTTTGCGGTCACATCGGTAAAGGTTCCGTCGCCATTGTTGTGGTAGAGCTTGTTTCCTCCCAGCGCAGTAACGAAGAGATCTTCGTACCCGTCATTGTCATAATCGCCCACGGCCACGCCCATGCCGTATCCGGCCCCCTGCAGACCAGCTTTGACGGTGACGTCCTCGAAGGTTCCGTCCGCCTTCTGGTGATACAGGCGGTTCCAATACTCAGGGCCGGTCTTCTCGGGGATAGTACCCTTAGGTACAGAATCGGGGAAAGGCGCACCGTTTACCGCGAAAATATCAAGCCGGCCATCATTGTCGTAGTCGAACAGGGCTACGCCCGATCCCATAGTTTCAAGCAAGTACTTGTGGGAACTGTGGGGTGCCTGATGGAGGAAGTCCACTCTAACTTGCCTTGTGACGTCCACGAAATCTGCGGGAACTAAATCGCTGTCGTTGTTTGATTGCGCCAGCCAGGCGCCGGCAGTAGAGCAGAACAGAAAAATAATAGACAACACGACAAAGGGAAACCGGAAATGAGGGCGCAACATCTAGTGCTCCTTTCGGCAGAGCACGCACAGTTCACCTGTGATACCTCTTCCCTCTTCAATGGTGAAGATCCGATCGATTGCAGGAATCTGGAGCTTCTCCACAGCTCCGCCAGGCCAGTGGATCTCGAGAGAATCCACTGTCGTCGCGTCGCCCAGGCCGAAGTGAAGGCGAGGATCGTTGTTCGATAGATAGCTCCCTCCGCTTATTACATCTCCGCGTTGGCGCATGCCTCCCGCCGTCAGATAGGCTGTAGCGCCGATCGCATCTCGAGGGCTTTTCGCTCCTCCAACGAGCTTAAATTCTACCCAATGATGTTTGTCTGAATTGACGTTCCGGAGAAGATTGGGAACTCCATCGAGGTTGTTGATGACTACGTCGATCTTGCCATCGTTAAAGAGATCACCGAACGCCGCACCTCGTCCGACGCCGGTTATGGCAAGACCGGTGCCTTCGACGGCCGGCACCAAATCAAACCTTCCGTTGCCAAGATTACGGAAGAGGAGCGGGCGCTGCGCATAGCTCATGCCCCAATCGGGGTGTTTATCCACATCGGGATAGACATGCCCATTAATAAACATCAGGTCCTTCCAGCCATCGTTGTCGTAGTCGAGAAAACCATCTCCAAATCCCACGAATGGCATGGTCGGTTCAGCAATTTGCGCAGCGAAGCTGACGTCCTCGAAGTTGCCATCGCCGTCGTTTTGGAAAAGCACATTATAGTCGTCAGAGAAAACAGTGTTTGCGAGAGACAAGTTACCGTTGTTTTGGTAGTCGCCTATCGCAATGCCCATGTTCGAAACCTCGCGCCCCGCTCCATTGAAGGCATATCCGCTTAGAAAGCTCTGGTCATCGAACGTTCCGTCACCTTTGTTGATATAGAGATAGTTGGGTGTGGAATCGTTCGCGACGACGAGATCGACCTTGCCGTCATTGTTCAAGTCGACAAAGGCTGTTCCCAATCCGTAATAACCATGAGGATCACTGACACCGGCTTTTTGGCTTACGTCCGTAAAAGTTCCGTCTCCGTTATTGTGAAAAAGATGGTCTCCCGCACCCTCCAGACCCCGCGGACCACACATCACATTTACACCCCGATATCTGCAGAATGAATAGCTTACTTTTTTTGAGCCAGCAATTGGCGGGTTGTCAAAATCGTAGCGAATGTATCCGGCAACAAAGATGTCCAGGCGCCCATCTCCGTCGTAGTCACCGAATGTGACGCCAGTATGGTCGACGGCGGCGCTGCCTGGTCCCGGATCGAGATTGACGCCAGCTTTGGACGCAACATCAGTGAATGTTCCGTCGTGGTTGTTGTGATAAAGCCGATTGGCCCCGATATTCGTCACGTAGAGGTCGGGAAACCCGTCGTTATCGTAATCGCCGACTGCGCAACCGAGACCCCAGCGATCGTTCGCCACACCAGCCTTCTCAGTCACATCCGTAAAGGTACCATCGTGGTTGTTATGGAATAACGCGGCGTGCGGAGGCGAAGCCTTGCCGGAGTGTGCCTCGAAAGTCGATCCGTTCACGAGGTAAATGTCGAGCCAGCCGTCGTTATCGTAGTCCAACAAGCAGACGCCGGAGCCCTTCGCTTCGATTATGATCTGTTTCGATGGAGTCCCGGCAACGTTCCGCCATGTCGTTAAACCTGCGGTTTCGGCAATATCTTTGAAAACCACGGGGCCCGATTTTACAAACCCGCCCGCCGTGATCGGTCGATGATCGGCATCGAATTCTGCCGGGTGCGCTCCGGCATTGGCCATCCCATTCTCCTGAGGAGAAGTATTGTGCTGCTCCTGTGTTTGCGGCAAACGACTGAAGACGCCGTTCTAAATGCAAATTACATTCGCAAAAAGCTCGAAGATCTGTACGAGTTGCCATACAAAACGCCGTCAATGCACGAGGTAGTCTTTAGCGACAAGCGCCAGGCAGCCAAGGGTGTGAAGACGGGCGACATTGCCAAGCGGCTCATCGATTATGGCTTCCATCCATACACGGTGAGCTTTCCGCTCATCGTGCCCGGCGCCCTGATGATCGAGCCCACCGAAAGCGAGTCGGTCGAAGAGCTCAATCTATTCATTGACGCAATGCGGTCGATTGCGCGCGAGGCAGAGGAGACACCGGATCTGGTAAAGACGGCGCCGCACTCGACGCGCGTTTCGCGGCTGGACGAAGTACGGGCGGCACGAAATCCCATCCTGCGCTGGAAAAAGCAATAGCTGGCCGGGTTGCGCCACTACAACTCTTCCTCATCCGGCAGAGTGAAGTAAAACGCAGCGCCCTTGCCCACTTCGCTCTTTGCCCAGATTTGCCCGCCGTGGCGTTCGACGATGCGGTAAGTGGTCGTCAGGCCGATGCCAGTGCCGGGAAACTCGCTTTGAGAATGCAGGCGCTGGAACGGCAGGAAGAGCCGGTCAGAGTAGCGCGGGTCGAAGCCGGCGCCGTTGTCGCGCACAAAGTACACAGTGCGGCCCGATTCTTCCGTGCAACCGAACTCGATCTCCGCGTCTTTCACCTTCGCCGTATACTTCCACGCATTGCCCAGCAGGTTTTGCAGCACCACCCGAATGAGCCCTTCGTCGGCGATCGCGCGGGGGCAGTTGGAGACGGTGCACTTCACTTGCCGGTCGGGTTGGTCGGCCTTGAGCGCGGCGAAGATGCTCTCAGCTACGGCGCCGAGATCGACGGCGGTGCGGTGCAGCGGCGTGCTGGTGGCGCGCGAGAGGTTGAGCAGGTCCTCGATGAGGCCCGACATGCGCTGGGTGCTTTCATCCAGCTTGAGCACGAACTCGCGCAGTTCAGGCCGCGCTTCCGCATCCAGCATGCTTTGCAGCAAGAAGACAACGTTGCTGATGTGCTGCAGCGCGCCCCGCAGGTCGTGGGCCACGGTGTAGGAGAATGCCTCCATCTCCTTGTTCGCCGCGGTTAGCTCGGCGGTGCGCTCCTGTACTCGCTGCTCCAGAATGCCCCGCGACTCTTCGAGGGCGCGATCGCGCAACTGGATCTGCTCGAGCATCTCGTTAAACGACTGCACGAGGAAGGCGAGATCGTCGCTCGTTGCCGGCATGGCGGCGCGAACCGAGTAGTCTTTTTCGCGTGTGACGATCTGGGCAGTTTCTGCCAGACCAATGAGCGGAGCGGTGACCAGATGGCGCGTGGTTGAGGTCACCTCCAGTGCGATTCCGAAACAGAGCAGAAGAATCAGCGCAGATAAAATTCCGAATTGACTGGCGCTGCGCTTGAGCGAGGTAGTCTCAGCCAGCAGATACACTTCGCCCACGCGCTGGCCCTCAAAAACAATGCGCCTGCCAAGCAGAATGGAGCCGGCGGTCGTCCAGGAACGGCTGATTTCGCCGGGCGCAAGCGAATGCCTCAGATCGGGCGCGTCCGCGCCGTCGCGGGTGTACTGCGCAAAACGCGCTCGATCGGGCCGCAGCACTACCGCCCACCTGATCTGCGGCGATCCGGCCAGCGCGGAGAGCGTATTCACGGCCGCTTCCTGATCGTCGAACAGCAAAGCGGTTACGGTATTGGCGCCTACGATGGCCGCCTCGGTGCTGAGCGACCTCACCAGGTCTTGGCGCAGCGTGAACAGATCGTAAGCGAGAAAGGCGAAGTAGGCGAGCAACAGCGCCGTGCCACTCACGATCAGGTTGAGTCGCGTCAGCTTGCCGGAGATCGACTTTGAATTGAGGAGCCTCATCGCGGCTCCTCCTGCTTGCCGTGCACAGCTGCCGCCACGCGGAGCAGTTCCGAGCTAAGCACCAGGTGGGCCCGGTCAACGGCGTCGAGGTTTACTTCAAAGCGCACACGATCGCCCTGGAGCACGAACTGGATCATGCCGCCGCTCTCCAGGAAATCGGGTGCGTCGCTAACCGTGAGCACGTTCGAGCCGCGAATGACGGCAAGGTCTTCACGAATCTGCGCGCCCTCATCCGCGCTAACGAAGAGAATTGCGCAGGACCGGCCCGCGCTGGGATCGGAAATGCGGCGGACGTGCACGGCACGGCCGTCGATCGACGCATTGCCGGCGATCTCGTCGATTGCCCTGCCAATCTGATCGCGGCCAAGGATGCAGATATCGAACGTGCGCGGCCGCTGGGCTGCCGGCCCGGCAAAGCGCACAAACTTGCCAAAGTTGAACAGGTCAGCGGCCTTCACGTCGGATTCCGACGGCCCTTTCTTGGGCGCTGCGACGGCTGCCGGCTGAGGACACAACCGTGCTGCTGCGCAGATGAGCGCAATCGCGATAGACCTGCGAATTAATGCGCCAAGCGGCTCGATGGAATGTCTCCCGTTCATCTATTTACTCACTGTAATTGCGTCCAGCGCAGGCCCGGGTTCCTGACATCGCTCGAGGGGTGAGCCAGGCAGGATTATTTATCGCTGCTGCGCTTGCGGAATATGATATTCAGTTCGCGGCGCCATCGTTCTCCGAGGGCAATGAGTTCCCAATCGATCTGCGGCGCGAAATAGCGCAGCACCGTCTCGTTTGCGGGATGGATGCGGAGCGCGGGGGCGATGAGCAGCAGTCGCGGCTCCCTTTGCGAAACCCGAGCGCCGGCAAAGTAGCCCTGGCGCTCGAAGGCCGAATGCGGCTCGGCCCCATTCACGGGCTGGCGATCGGCGTTCAGCGCGCGCACCCGGATCCAGTAGTCGAGCGCCTGCAGCGGCAGATGCAGGTCTTCGTCGGCCTTCAGCTCGATCACCGTCAGGCGGCTGTCCCGGTCGAGCGTGAGCAGGTCCAGCATGCCGCGCTCACCGGTAGAAAGCGCCGGAACCTGCGAGCAGAGCAGGTCGCCGCGCAGGCCGGGCAGCAGCTCAGATATCCCGGCGCGCAGCCGGCTCTCGATCCAGCGCTCGGGCTGCATTCGAAAAAGCGGATCGGTGGACGCGCCATCGCTATGGCGGCTGAGGAAAAGACGCCGGCAAAGCTCGCGGCATAGCTCTTCGTTTTCCGCGGTGAGCGGGGTCTCATTTGCGCCCGCGCCGAAGGTCACTTCGTCTTCGCGGGCGAACGAGTACGTGCTGACTCCGTGCCGCGCGCGCGCGAATTCCAGCCCATGCACGAGCAGGCCAACCTCCGTGGGCGAGGCCGCGCGCAGTTCGACGCGCTCTCGCGCGCCAGCTGGAATAAGAGACAGGATGCGATCGATGCCGGCTTTGCACCGCTCGATCGCAGCGTCGGCCGAGTACGCATGCACAAGGTGCGATTCGAGGTTTCCGGTGTCGCGAAAATCGACGGGCGCAAGCTCCTCGCTGCGCTCGTCGAGCGTGTATAACTCGAATTTTGCTGCGCCGTGGTTGAGCCAAGCCATGCGCTCAGCTGTTGTGCGCCATGCTCCGCAC
>JASIJW010000651.1:0-2830 GCA_030050035.1 Acidobacteriaceae bacterium
GGCCGCGTGGTTTACTCCACCTGCTCGCTGGAGCCGGAAGAGAATGAGCAGGTGATCGCCGCGGTGCTCGGTGAAGACGCGAGCGCGCGGCAGGTTGCGCTTGGCGATTGCATTGAGCAGGTGCAGCGCAGAGAAGTCTTCGTGGCCGGCGCAGCAGAGCGAGTTGCGAGGTGCATTACTGCCGAAGGCGCGCTGCGGCTTCTGCCAGGCGCCTTCGGTACGGATGGGTTCTTTGTGGCGCTGCTTGAACGAAGCACGTAAGCGGCAATTCGGATCGCGACCGATCGCCGCTCGCGCTTTCCTTACTTGGCATTCGGAATGGCAGCAAGAACGTCGGATGCAGCCGTCTGCGGGTTCACCTTCGTCCAGACCTGCACGATTTTTCCATGCGGGTCAATCAGGAAAGTATTGCGGCTGGCCATCACCATGCCGTTGTGGTCCGCAAGCGATCCATATTCGCCCACAACTTTGTGGCTGGTGTCGGAGAGCAGGTGGAAGGTTAGCCCATCCTTTGCGCAGAACTGCTGGTGGCTTTCGGTCGAATCTACACTCACGCCCAGGATGACCGCGTTGCGCGCATTGAACTGGTCCTGCGCATTCTGAAAATTATGCGCCTCGATCGTGCAGCCAGTGGTCATGTCCTTCGGATAGAAGTAGAGCACCACCCACTTACCGCGATAGCTCTTGAGCGAGATCGGTGTTCCATTCTGCGAGGGCAACGTGAATACCGGAGCTTTCTGTCCCACGGCAGGCATAGTCATATTGTCATCAGCGGCGCGCGCCGCCAGCGAAAGAACAGCAACCACCACGGTAGCGGCGATTGCGATCAACACAAGCTTTTTCACGAGAAACCTCCTGGATGCAAGGGAACAGGGAGTAAAGACCAGGGAACAGGAATAGGGAACAGGGAATAGAGCCGTAAAGCATGGATCAGGGCTGAGGGACGAAGATAGACAGGTGCTGCGCAAACGCGGGAGCGGGAATCCGCCTGTTCCCTATTCCCTATTCCCTGATCCCTGTATTTCTGATTCTGCGCGCGGCAGGCCGATAATGGCAACCCCTTTTTGCCGCGCCCGTTCGAGTAGCGCCGCACGGTCGAACAGCAGCGTACGGCCGGCTTCGACGGAAAGGCAACTGGCGTTGGCGCGGATCATCGTCTCAATGGTGCGGATGCCGATGACTGGAACATCGAAGCGCATATCCTGATTCGGCTTGGCAACTTTCACCACCGTGAGCCGGCGTTCAAGTGTGGATGCGTCGCCCTCCATCGTCTCCATCAACCGTCCGGCGCGCTCGATGGCCTCGTCGGTGCCTTCCATTGCCTCGACCGCGACGCAGGCCTGCGCGGCCACGACCACCGTCTGCCCAATATCGAAGCCGGCCACGGCGCGCGCGACCTTCAAGCCGTAGTCGATGTTTTTTCGTTCTTCCTCATCCGGCGCGCGTTCGGTAAGCGGGCCTTCTCCGGCCAGCAGCGGCTCAAGAAACGCGGTGGAGCTGATCAGCTCGATGCCTTCGTCGCCGAGCACCTTGGCGACCGCGCCCAGCAGCATGTCAGTGGAGCGCGTGCGCAGGCTCAGCAGCAGCTTCGCGAGGCGCCAGTCCGGACGGATGGAGCTGAATATCTGCTTGTGCTTGACCTGGCCGGCCATCACCGCGTAGCGCACGCCTGCTTTTTGAAAAGTCTCGATCAGCCGCGACAGCTCTCCCAGCGAGAGCCAGTGCACCGTCACGCCCTTGTCTTCGGCAGCACGGCGGTCAATCTCAGCATCGGTCTCTTCGCGGATGGCGGCGACCACCACTTCGCGTCCTTCAGCACGCGCTGCATCCAGGAGCAGAAATGGGAAGCGGCCGTTGCCTGCAATCAGCCCAAGCTTCGTGCTGGGGTTCATGCCGCGCACCGCGCCAGTGAATCGTGATTCGATATCAGGATCGATTGCATAAACGCCATGGAGAAGAGTCAGGATTACTGAATCCTACGATAGCGCACCGCATCCGTCGCGTGAGCACGAGAACTGATGAAAAATCCTGCGCGTAAACACGGACTGCACGAAAAGTTGCGGCCTTTATTTTCGCGGCGCAACCGCAACCTTGGCGCGCGATTGCTGTTCAACAGGACATGAACGGCAAGCTCCCGAGGCAGCGAAAGAAAAAGCCTCAAGAGAGCAGAGGCCGAGCGGGCCACAGGAAAATGGCCGGCTGGACAGGAGGATTTATGAAGAGCATTCGCAAGATCATGTTGAGCACGGCACTGGCGGTGGGTGCAATGGGATTGGCTGCTGTGCCGGCGCACGCAGCGCGTATTCGAGTAGGTGTCGCGATTGGCGCACCAGTTGCCTACGTTCCTCCCTGCCCAGGACCGGGCTACGCTTGGGTGAACGGCTACTGGGCTGCAGGCGCCTGGGTGCCCGGCTACTGGAATTACGTCGGGGTTGCGCCCGCAGTTGGCTTCGGCGTCCGCATAGGCGGCCCGGTGGTGCACTACTATCACGCGCCTGCCTTCCGCGGCTACGCTGGCCCGGGGCACGCATATGGCTTCCGCAGGTAAATCCCCTGTCTGTTACCTGCGGGCGTGCAGTTCCACATCCGCTATGGGATCGCTGATTGGTGGAGCTGCGGGAACGGCCTCTTGACCGGAGAGGCCGTTCCTTTTTGTGCGCCAACAGCCGTCCAAATCGGCTAAATTTCATCGCATCGACAAACGATCGGAAACATTGAGTTCCAGCCGGGTGTTTCTGGGCGTAAAGTAGGGAAACCGCAACTTTTCCCATCGTTTGTTGTTCTAATAATTGGAAGCTGGCCCCGGACAAGAGGCTGGCGGGCGCTGACG
>JASIJW010000652.1:0-6249 GCA_030050035.1 Acidobacteriaceae bacterium
CTGAGCAGCGCGAAGAATCTGCGGTTGAATTCTTTGTAATTTTCCGGATAGCCGGTAATCCGGGAAGAACTCTCAGCTCCTCGCTGGGGCCGCGGCAGCCTATTTCAATTTTGCGAAGGGCAGGATTGCTTCTCTTCGGCTTGAGGTTGATTTTGCGGAAGAGTCATCCTCTGGATCGAACGAGCCTTTTTTCGCCCCACCAGAAATCCGATTGTGCGATCTGAGCTGGGCGTATAGGGCGGCTTCAACGCGCCGTCGAGAAGCGATCCGACGAATGTGTTTTGCAGAAACACACCCTTCTTTTTCGAGAACGCACTAAATCCGTCAAAGCCGTGGTAGGCGCCCATGCCGCTTGACCCGACGCCACCGAAAGGCAGTCGGTGCTGAACGAAGTGAAAGATACAGTCGTTGATCGTTACGCCCCCTGAAACTGTCTGCTCCAGGATCTTCGTTATTCGAGATTTGTTCCGGTCAAAGTAATAAAGAGCGAGCGGGCGTGGTCGCGCATTGATAAAGCTCAAAGCATCCTCGATCGAGGAGTATTCAATGATAGGCAGGACCGGCCCAAAGATCTCTGCCTCCATCACGCTCATTGAGTCGTTTGCACCAACAATAAGTGTAGGAGGAAAGAATCGACTCCCCGCTGTACTATCTCCATGCTTGGAATCGGCCTGAAGAACGCGCGCCCCTTTGCTCTCCGCGTCCTCCACGAGGCCTCGCATCCGTTCCCAGGCTGCCTGACTGATTAAGTGCGTATAATCCGCATTGGTCGCGGGATCAGGATACCGCTTCGATAGAACTCTCTCGCATTTGCGAACAAACTCATCCACCCTGTTCGAAGGCACAAGTGCATAGTCCGGAGCAATGCAGGTTTGTCCTGCATTCCAGAACTTCGCGGAACATATGCGATCTGCCGCTGTTGCCATTGGATAGGATTCGTGGACCAAAGCGGGCGACTTTCCGCCAAGTTCGAGAGTCACGGGCGTGAGATTCTCTGCCGCAGCCTTCATCACGAGTTTGCCAACACCTTCGGAACCCGTGAAGAGAAGATGGTCAAACGGCAGCGCAGAAAAAGCCGAAGCAACTTCTCGACCTCCTGTGACAACTGCGACGTATTCCTCGGGAAATGCCTCACTGATCATTCGCCGTATGACCTCGGCGGTAGCGGGTGCAAGCTCAGACGGCTTAACGATGACATGATTGCCAGCTGCAATCGCATTGGCCAGTGGCGACAGCGTTAATAACACCGGAAAGTTCCATGCACCAATGACTCCTACCACTCCCAGAGGCTGATACATAATCTTTGTCCGGCCAGGTAGGAACTGCCAGTTCGTCGTCGCGCTGCGTGTCTGCATCCAGCCGCGGAGATTGCGTTTCACAAATCGAATCTCGTCGATAACCGGGAATATCTCAAGCAGCCGAGTTTCCCTGATAGAACGCTGTCCATAGTCTTCCTTTACTGCTTCAACGATTGTGCTTTGATAATTGACGATGCTCTGCAGCAAGATGTCCAGTGCTTCCCGCCGCTTCTCAAGTCCGAGAGGAGCGCATTGGCGAAAGCTGCTCCGCTGGCGCTCAAATACCACTTGCAGCGCGTGGATATTTGCATCCGGCTGACAGTCAATTCCCATCAAGACACCTCGTCCTCGCGCGTAAATCAAAACTGGCTGCGAGGGGACGGCTCAACTTAACCGCTTTATACGTATTGTCGGCTAGCCGGAGACTGCCTCTGCGGACCGCAAATCCCCGGAAGCGACCGCGGATCCTTCATTGCGCTCAGGATGACAAAGTTCAGCGAATGTGCGGTGCGTCATTGCTGCTGCTTCTTCCAGTCCTCAAACTTAATCCGCGGAATCTGAATAAACGCATCGCGCGTGCGCACATAATTTCCCGTCCCGTTCATGCGGCCGACGGCGTGCAAATCTTCGGCCTTGATGTACGGTCCCGCGGGATCGACAAAGCGGTCATCCACATACACGTTCACCACTCGACCGAGCACGATGCGCGAGCGGCCGATCTCCACGGTCGCATACTCGCGGCACTCGAGCGCTGCGGGCGCTTCGGCGATGCGCGGCACTTTGACCGCCTCTGACGGCGCAGTGGTAAGGCCGGCCAGTTCAATCTCGTTGATCTCCGCCGGAAAATCCGTTGCGCAGATGTTCATCTGCTGCGCGATGTTTTCGGTTACCACGTTGACGACGAACTCGCCCGTGCGGCGGATATTGTAGGCCGTGTCCTTGGGCACGTGGTCGCCTTCAGGGCGGTTTTGCACGCCGATGCCCACAACCGGCGGCTCGGTGCCGAAGTAGTTGAAGGCGCTGAAGGGCGCGGCATTGAGCCGGCCGTGCTGGTCCATGCTGGTAATCAGCGCAATCGGCCGGGGCGCCACCAGGCCGATCAGCAGTTTGTAGGCAACGCTTGCCGGCGCCTTTTCGAGATCGAATCGCATAAGGGCAGCTTCTAGCTCCTAGCTTCCAGCCTCTAGCTTCTCACAGGAGCATTGAGCTGCAGTAGTATGAGCTGAAAGCTAGGAGCTAGAAGCTAGAGGCTAAAAGCTGCCTTTCAGCAGTGCAGGGCCGTCACCGGGCAGCCGGGCCGCTGCGGCCGCCACCGCACCAGGAAATCCGTTACCGACGAGGACTGCATGTCGCGCATGGTTCTGAACTCGCCGCCCTTCTGGCTGTAGAGCAGCTTGCCATACGCGCTCAATACCGCGAGAGCGGGAACGCCCTTCTTCACGGGAACGCCGTACTTGCCGGCAAGATCAATGTTGGTATCGATCTGGTCGAGGCCGATGTTCACACGCACCAGCACGAAGTTCGCATTGAGGATCGGCAGGTTCTGCTGGTTATGGAAGTAGATATCCAGGACCTGGCAGTCGCCGCACCAGTTGCCGCCAAAGTCCAGGATCACGCGCTTGTGCTGTGCGGCCGCGGTCTTGAGGCCGGCAGCGATATCTGCCCTGGCGCGCTCGGGTGCGGGATAGATTTCGTGCTCGGCGGGGCGGGCGGCAAGAGCAAAGAAAAACAGAGCCGCGGCGGCAAAAAACCGTCTGAATTTCATGGGAGCAGGAGCCTCCGACTGCCATAAGTTTGCCACATTCATGTGGGCCAGCATCTCAAGAGATAGAGCAGCGCAAGACATCGGCTCAAAATTTCCCAATGAGGTCAACGCTATGGCAGCTAATGCTCCTTTCTCGCCGCCGCAGACCGACGGGATCGCCCGCTTCGATTTTGTCCAGGAGATAGCCCGTGCGGAGACGCGCAAACCGTGGCCCTCGGGCGTCTACTCCAAAACCCTGGTGAAGCAATCTGATATCCGCCTGGTGCTGGTGATGATGGATGGCGGCGCACGCATGGACGAACATCACGCCGACGGTTCGGTTTCCGTTCAGGTTCTGCGCGGGTCAATCCGCCTGCGAGCCGACAGAGCGACCGAGGAGATTCAGAAGGGCCAGATCCTTACCATGCCCCCGTCCGTGAAGCATGACGTCGAGGCGCTCGAGCCCAGCGTGTTTCTGCTTACGCTTTCCTGGCCGGACAGCGAGAAGTTGAAGAGGATGCCGCATCGCGGTTACGGATCCTAGCAACTCCGGATTTGCTTCACGATTTTTTTCTGAAAGCCGAGGATCTTGACAGCCATTTTTCCCGCGGCTTTCAGCGAACCCGAAGCCGGCTACATTTTTTTCTTTTTCAAAAACTAAGTGTGGGGAATAAAGAGGTTAGAAGCGCGGATTGCGCAAGTGTCTGAAAGCAAAGCGTCGAGTTTGCAAGTGTTTGAAAGAAAGCAAGATCGGTGTTTGCGCGCGATTCACGTTGTCGTATTCCGATTTCAACGTAGCAAAAACGAACCGAATTCACAGCAATGTTTGCGAAGAAAATTTTCGCGTAGTTTGTTAGCCCGCATGCGCACTGCCTCAGGAGCTGAAGCCGCGCGATTCTTGGGGCGCTTAGTGCACGAACTAGAGCCCGTACTCTTCGCGGACTGAAGCCCGTACCGTTCAAGACTTCGAAACTGACCTGACCCACGCCCGGCAAATTATTCACGCCCGGCCCTCGCCGCATGTAACCTGTGTATGGATGGCTGACACGGCCGAGGTGAAAAAGAAGCTAGAATCCGCCACGTTTCCCAACCTGGAGACGATGATGGAGGGGTATGCTCGCGCTGCTGCCGAAGTGGCCCAAAGCCAGTTCCGCCGCACCCTCGACTTCACTTCCGATTCCGTTGACCGGCTCGATGAAATCGTCGTGATGGTTGGCGATAGTCCCGAGGTTGACCTTGAGTTTGAAGTGCGCCTGTGGGGAAGTTACCTGGGCGAATTGCTGCGCCGCCGTTACGCGGGCTCGTGGGAGATGACGGTGTATCCAGGGAACCTGCCGGAAGCGAAGGAACGCGGCCCGGTTTCGGTGCCCGCCGTCGAAGTCCGCGGCTCGCGGCTGTTTCCGCTGATGAAGGTTTATCGCCGCCTGACGATGGGCGAAGAAGACGACCTGCGCACCTTCTACACGATGGTCACGGGAAGGCTGGGAAATCCGGCGCAAGTGAACTGAAGCAGGGAGCAAGGGAGCAAAGGCTCAGGGTGTTGGCGCGGAAGGATTCTGCGCGTGGATGGGCTTCTGTGCGACAATAATTGTCGAAGGAAAGCGCGCAGGGGAAAGCGCGCAGCGCGAGATTCGCGTGCGGAGGGTATTCGAATGGGTGATCTACTTCAGCCTTGGCATCTGATTGTGCTGGCCGTGGTTGCATTTCTGTTGTTCGGGGCCAAGCGGCTGCCGGAGCTGGGCAAGGGATTGGGCGAGGGATTGAAGGGATTCCGCGAGGGCATTCGCGGCATCACCGATCCCGCTCCGACTGCGCCGCCGGTGCAGCAGCAAGCGGCGGTTCAACCGCCGGCGCCGCCCGTGCAGACCGCGCACATCGAGCAGAAGTAAGCGCCCGCTCTTGGGCCTCGGGCTTCAAACCGCGCCGCGGGTTGCAGGAGCAGTTTAAGCAACGCCGGTTCGAGTCAAATTCCGTTTAGCAATTTTGTTTGAGCAAAGGCCCGCGCTTCGATGCGGGCCTTTCTGTTTGCGCGCTGTCCGACTGGCAGGTGCAGCAAATCAGCGGCTCAACTCAGCGGCTCAACAGCGCCACCGCCGTAAGCGCCAATACGATGCCGCCAAGCTGCCGGCGCGACGGCCGTTCGCGCACAAACAGCGCCGCCAGCAGAATGGTCCCCGCGGGATACAGCGAGCAGATCACTGCGGCCGCATCGAGGCGACCGAATCGCGCCGCGCCCAGATAGAAGAGATTGCCCGCCGTATCGAGCAGGCCGGCGGCAGTGCCGATGAACACCCAGTCGCGGGCAATCCCGCGCCCGCCTGCAGTGGGCTGAACGGCAAGCACGACCAGAACGAGCGCAAGTACGCCGGCGGCGCGGGCGATCGCCATAATGGCGACGAAGCCTCCCGGACCGGACAGATTGAAACTGGTCAGATTGAGCTCTGCCAGGTGGAAGAGAATGAGCTGCAACCCGAAGCCCGCGCCCGCAATCGCCCCGAAGGCGAGCGCCGCCGCCGGCGTCGCGGAGGTCCCCGTAGAAGGTTGGTGCGTGATGAGCCAGATGGACGCGCAGCCGCAGGCAAGCCCGGCAGCGCTGACCGGCGACGGCAAGCCGTAATGGATCGCCGAAAATAGAACCGGGACGAGCGCTGTTACCAGTCCGGTGAGCGCTGCCGTGAGCCCCATCGCGCCCATAGCCAGAGCGTGGTAAAACAACGCGAGAGCAAACGCGCCCTCAAAGCCGCCGATCGCGGCCAGCAGCGTGGCGTGAGGTCCCGGCACGGCCAGATGCATAGCCAAGCCGACCACAATGAGGACGAAGAGCGGAACAATCTGGCCGGAAAGAGTGACAAGCAGCGCGGGAGCTTTGCGCGCGCCGATGCCGCCTACAAAATCGGAACCGCCCCAACTGGCCGCGGAGAGCAGACCGAGGCCGGTTGAGGCGGTGGGTGTATTCACGCGAATTCTAGCGCCAGGCTCTAGCGATAGTCCTGCGACGAGGGGTAATAACCCGGCTTGGCCGTCACTACCAGATTGGGCCGGTCGACCAGCACCGTGATATTGCGGTATTTGCCGTCGTAGATCGACTCGTGGCTCAGGTAGCCCAGCGTGTACTGGTTGCGCACCTGTGCGGCGATCGTGGCGTAGCTCTTCTCGATCCCGTTCACGCCGTTCTGGGCGTCCAGGTCGCCGCCGGTTGCCGCGGTG
>JASIJW010000653.1:0-2535 GCA_030050035.1 Acidobacteriaceae bacterium
GTGCGGGTAACGCGGACGTCTGTGGCGCGGGCTTTGAGGATGAGGCCGTGCATGGCGTGGCGCTCGGCGCCGGGCAGCTTGCCGATGTTATTGGCGGGCAGCGTAAGAGAGTGGCCCTGCCAGGTGGTAGTGAGGGTTTTGCCGTCTGCCGAGAGCTTGCCGCGGATGCGGTTGGGATAGGGGACGAGGAACGCTGAGCCGAGACGGTAGCCGAGATCGCCGTTGGCGTCATCCTGCTGATCGAGCATGTTCGCGGCTGTTGCAAGATCGGGCGAGGCGAGGACGGGGACTTCGCCTTTGCCCGGGAAGTTGGCGGTGATGTAGAGCAGCTCCATGCCGCGGCCGGGAAGCACGGTGACGGAGGTGAACTCCGGCCGGGTTTTGCTCACAGCGGTGCGGGTGATGGTGATGGGTTTTTCACCGCCGATGGTGGTTTGGGCGGAAAGAACTACGGCGAAAAACGGGAGAGCCAGAGCAACGAGCGCAGCCTTTTTCATGGATGTCTTTTCCGGTGCGGCGAGGATTGTCCGCAAGACCGCGAAATTTCAGAAGCAACAGCGGGCCGAATGCGGAGGCGGAGCCATTCTACGATATGCGGGCGGACCGAGGGTGAGGCTAGGCGAAACAAAGATGCGAGGAAGAATCAGTTTCCGACGAAGGCGAGGTAATGGTGGACGCGAAGTCTGCACTTCTCCGCCAGGCTCTGGACGGCATTCAACAAGTTTTCTTCCTCGGGAGTTCTCACTTTGCTGAAGAGCGTCTTCCACTCTGCAATGAAGCGTTCTATCTGGAGGCGGTTGAAGATGGTATCTCCATAACGATCGATTGACGCCAACATGGGATATGCGTTCGTGTCCGAGGTCCCCAGTAATTTATCGAGGAGGTTCTTCTCATCGGCAACCAACTCGATTTGCTTGCCGGATTCTGTCTGCAAAGCGACGCAAAGCCCCATACGGTTTCCCTTTGGCGATCGTTACAAGGGATTTTAAATGTCCAGTTCGCCATAATGATTGGCGTCTTAGCGGCAGCTGTGAGACTGCGGAGTTCCAACTGGTGGAGTGGATGCTCTCAGCAAAGGAAGAGCAACCGCAGGTCCTTCGACTCGTTTGCCTGCGGCAAACTCGCTCAGGATGACAGGCTGAAGAATTTGGCCGTCGGTTTTGAGCCGAGGGCGGTGTTTCTACTGGCGGGAAGTGACGTTGGCGGCGATTTCGGGCGGCTGGACTGCGGCGAGAACTTCTGTTTCCGGAGGCAGCGTGGGGAGCGGGCCTTCGAGGGCGAGCGCCAGAACCTCATCCATGTTGTCCACAAAATGGAGCTTCATGGAGTTCTTGATGTTGTCGGGCAGCTCGGCCACGTCTTTCTCGTTGGCGAGGGGCAGGATGGCCTCGAAGATGCCGGCGCGCAGTGCGGCAAGCAGCTTTTCTTTGAGGCCACCGATGGCGAGCACCTTGCCGCGCAGCGTGATTTCGCCGGTCATGGCGATGTCGCGGCGGACGGGAATGCGGGCCAGGGCGCTGGCTAGAGCGGTGGCGATGGTGATGCCAGCGGAGGGGCCGTCCTTGGGGATGGCGCCTTCGGGCACATGCAGGTGCAAATCAACGTTGCGGTAGAACTCGCGCGTCAATCCAAGCGCCTGTGCGCGGCCGCGGATGTAGCTCAATGCAGCCTGGGCTGATTCCTGCATCACGTCGCCGAGCTGGCCGGTGATGGTGAGCTTGCCCTTGCCATCGAGGACCTGCACTTCTGTGGTAAGAATGCTACCGCCGATTTCGGTCCAGGCGAGGCCGGTGACCAGGCCGATCTCGCTCTTTTCGTGCGCCTCGGAGTCGCGGAACTTGGCCACGCCGAGAAATTCGCTGACATTCTGCGCAGTGATCTCTTCCTTGTGCTTGGCACCCTGCTTAACCACCTTGCGAGCCACTTTGCGGCAGACGTTGCCGATCTCGCGCTCGAGGTTGCGGACGCCGGCTTCGCGCGTGTAGTAGCGGATGATTTCGAGGATGGCGTCGTCTTTGAAGGTGACGTTCTTCTCGCTCAGGCCGGTTTGCTCGCGCTGCTTCTTGACGAGGTACTGACGGGCGATCTCGAGCTTTTCCTGCTCGGTGTAGCCCTGCAGGCGCAGGATCTCCATGCGGTCCTGCAGCGCCGGCGGAATGGTGTGCAGCACGTTGGCCGTGGCAACGAACAACACCTGCGAGAGATCGTAATCAACGTCGAGATAGTGGTCCTGGAATGTGGTGTTCTGTTCGGGGTCGAGCACCTCAAGCAGGGCGCTGGCCGGGTCGCCGCGGAAGTCCGAAGAGATTTTGTCTACTTCGTCGAGCAGGAAGACCGGATTCTTGGTGCCGGCGCGCTTCATGTGCTGGATAATCTGGCCGGGCATGGCGCCGATGTAGGTGCGGCGATGGCCGCGGATTTCGGCTTCATCGCGCACGCCGCCGAGCGAAAGGCGGACGAACTTGCGGCCGGTGGCCTTGGCGATGGACATGCCGAGCGAGGTTTTGCCCACGCCCGGGGGGCCGACGAAGCAGA
>JASIJW010000654.1:0-3892 GCA_030050035.1 Acidobacteriaceae bacterium
ATCACGTCGGGGGCTCCGTCGAATTTGACCGAGGCTAGCCGGTACAGCGAGCCCGGAGAGATTTCAAGGCTGTAATCCACTATATGAGTAGCCTCATTAAAGGAAGGATGTAAAACGATGGAGCAATCGAGATAGCCATGGGCACTGTATGCGTCGCGAACGGCTAGGAGAAACAGGTCGAGCGGCCGTCCAGAGTCGTTCGGCTTTCTGGACAGCAATTTCTCAATGTTTGCGCGCGATACCAACGCGTTGGCCGGAAGATCGATCTTTCCGAGTTTGTAAATCTCACCTTCCTTGATCGTCACCGCATAGGGAACATCGATGGACTGATCCGAGACGACCAGAGGATCGACCTGGGCAACATCCACTTGCACGGCCGCATAACCTTGATCATGATAGAGGTCTTCGAAAACGTGCTGAAGACCGAGAGCCGTGTTCTCGGTGTCGAAGCTGTTTCCGGTCTGTTGGCTGGCCAGAAGGTCGGCCTTTGCCAGCATAGCGGGCGAGATTCCGCCAAGATGGATGCGGCCGATGTGCACCGCCGGCGAAGCGACTGAGAAGTTCACAGCCGTGAGCTTTTGCGGACCCAGGCCGCTGGTGAGATCGGCTTGCACCGTAACTTTGGCGCCTTTGGCCGCCAGCATCTCTTCGAATGTCCGGCAGATTCCTTCGACCATGGAGCCATTGGCCGGCAAAAGGCCGTGATAGAGCGGGAAGCGTTCGTGGAGTTCGGCGTCGAGTTCTTTGCCCGGCGTAAGGGGCACATTCTCCAGGTGCATGGGGAAAAGCTGGCTGGACAACGTCAAAGTAAAGAGTAGCGTCTTGTTATCGGATGTATACTTGACCTCCTTGAAGAGGCCCGTATCATTGAGCTGCTTTGCATGGGCTTTCACTTCGCCAGAGTTCAGACGCTTGCCCGGCTTCAAGCCGGCGGCCGCAAGCAGTTCCTGTTGCGTAAATTGTGCTGCGCCTTGAAAGCGGATTGCCTGGGTCGAAACGTTTTTCTGCGCCAGCAAGGGAAGAGAGCAAATCAGAAGTAAAGTTACACTGACTGCGCCAGACTGTTTGATCATGTTGTGCCAAGACTAGCAAATGGGCGTCTGTGCTGCCAGCGGGTTTTTCTGCTCGTCCGCAAACTGGCGACCTCCGGTCGCAACACGGCGTACCGCATTTCAGGCGGTAGTCGTGCGGCCGGAGCGGGCCGGGTTCACCCAACATCTTTCACGGGCTCTCAGCAGCCAGTGCCCTTTTTGTCTCTGGCCGACCCGTTTCGCAACCGCGTCAATTGTCTGCCCATAGGCAATGGATCTTCGGTGATGATCCTTTGTGCTTGCGCAAGCCTTTCTGACGTTTCCGGATGAGAGCGGAAGTAGCCTTCCAGCCCCTCAATGGCGATCTGGCTCAATTCTCCAACCGGCGTGGTCGAGCGCTCGACGTATTCGCGATCGAGTTCCTCTAAACGGTTGAACATCAAGACTGCGCCTTGCGGGGAATATCCGGCGACGGTTGACAGCCGCAATCCCTCTCGATCAGCCTCGAACTCTTCATCCTTGCTGTAACCAGCTTGCCATAACGACATGGGAATCTGCGCGAGCTCTGCAACGACATCTAGATTAAGGCTGTGAAGGCGCGCTTCAATCTGCACCCGCTCGACAGCATGGTAGTGATCGATATGCTCGATCTCGTGCCCGAGCACAAAAGCGAGCTCGTCTTCGTCGGTCATCTGATCGATGAGCCCTTGGCCGATGAATACGTGGCCGCCAGGGATGGCGAAAGCATTGATGAAGTTTGCATTGGGAATCAGGTGAAAGCGATAGTTGAGCCTGCGCCTTGCATGAGTAGCAACACGGTTGCCCACCTCCGCGACGTAGCCTTCCGTAGCCCGCATTTGCGGGGTGAACGCGGATAGTTGGCTGAGATATTGCTGTGCGAGCGCGTCGCCAATGCGAGTCTCTTCCGCATCGGAAAGCCGGGTAAGCTGCATGGGCGCGCGCGTGACATCGCGCTGCAGGTTCGCAGCGGCATCGAGAACGGCGTCGGGACTCACAGTATCCTGGCGCTTCAGGCGCTGCGCCATGTAGAGAGCTGCGGCCGCGATAAGCAGGATTGTTGCGATGGCCAGAATGCGCTTCATAGCAGCCGGCTCACCTGGTCGCGATACTTGCTGTAGAGTGCTGAGACCAGCGTGAGCGCCGCGCCCAACACAATGAAGGTGATGTAGCGGTCGCGGTCATCCAGCCGCCACGCATCGCGGAAGACAATCTTGCCCACGCACAGCAGAAGGAGAAAGAGGCCTGCGAGCCGGTAGCTTCGTTCGCTCACCAGTAGGCCGAGCACGATAACGGCAACGCCCACAATACCCCAGGAGAGCGTTACCATTCCGGGATTCATCTTGACGGCAATTGTGAGCACAATGAGCATCAGCGGGACAAAAAACAGAATCTGTTCGGGCCTTCGTGCCGCCAGCGACCGGCTGACGAACGACACGCGCGGACGATCTGCGTATCGCCGACGCAGGCGAAAGGCGATGGGAAGCGTGGCGAAGAGCAGAGCCGCTGTCAATGCGATTGCCGAAAATCGGCCGCGCCATCCACCCTCGGTAAAGTAGCTTGAGCCGAAGATATTGTGCGCCAGGCTGCGCACTACGATGCCTGCCGTTAAAAGAATGGACTGATCGAGAAAGACTTCTTTGTCGAATGCGAGCGCCGCTGCCATCAGGGCAACCACGACAAAGGCCCACGCTGCAACAATCCACTCCGGAACCACCTGGCAGTACAGCAACGCGACGATCGAGCCGGAACCGAAGTACGCGATGAGACTGCGAACGGGACCTCCTTCAGGTTTCGCATCTGTCGATTGCAGTCGTGCCCAGACATAGAAGTAGATGAGCGCGAGTGGCACGACCGTGTAGATTCGCGGACTGAGCAGGTCACCGGACAATTTGGCCGCGGTGAGGTTCACAAAGAAGATGCGCGCAAACGATGCTGTGAGCAACGCGTAAGCCTGCAGACGAAGCTGCTTCTGCTCGCGCCATGCGCCGATTTCGAACAATGCCAGCCCAAAAACGCCGAGCCCCAGCGCCACGCTGATCGGCTGCAGCTCGGCCCACAGCAGCCACGCCGCCAGACCGCTGCCGACCCATGTGTACGCATGGCGCATATCGGAGGATTGCACCGTCTCTGGCAGTCTCACCCAACGGGCAAGCATATACAGGCCTGTGACAAGGATTGCAATCGAGATGAGACGGATGTGGACGCCATGCCACGTGCCGGTAAGAAAGTAGTTGAGCGTAACTGCTCGGACTACTGCAAGAATTGCGAGTACATGCGCCTGCCAGGGCAGCTCCTCGAAGCTGCGGATACGGTCGATGATGGCCAACGCCAGAGCGAACAGAATCCAGATGACGGCGATCCACGGTTGCGGCGATTCGTGCCAGGCCAGCGCCGCGAGCAGAGCCGTCGCGGTCCAGGTGTGCAGCCACGCGGCGGGACGGCGGTACGAAGCATCCGTCTGCGTGCAGAAACGCGAGGTTAGGTAGAACGCCGCCGCACAGCCGATAAGCGGTAGATACCGGTCGATCGCGCGTGCCGCATCGATATTGACCGCGATGAGTTGTACGACGGCTGCGACGGCAAGCACATGCTCCTGATAGGTAAGGCTCGCCAGGCGCAAGCGCCTGCCAATGAGACACAGCCCAACTGCCAGCACAATCCATACCGGTGCAACCCAGGCCTGTGGCAGCTCGAGCCAGGCAAGCATCGCCAGCAGTGCCGAGCCCGCCCAAAGTGAATACGTGCGCAAGGCAAATGGAAGATCTCTCGCGCCGGTCAGCATCCACGCGACGGCGTAGAACATCGCTGCAAGCATTGGCAGAGTGAGCAGCCGTAGACCG
>JASIJW010000655.1:0-8611 GCA_030050035.1 Acidobacteriaceae bacterium
TGCTCGGCATCGTCGATGCCGGCGACAACCACATAGTGCAGCGAACGGCTGCCCGCAGGCTCGAGCGCGGCAATGACCGGGCGTCCTTTGGCAAGCTGATGATCGAGATCGGACCACCGACCGGCAAAGGCGAAGGCGCGATAACCGTGCTGCTGAAAGTAGCGCAGCATATCGGTGGCGCGCACCCCATCGCGCCCTGACGTAAGCGTGCGCAGCACATCGGCCGCGTCACCGCTCGCTGGCGCGCGCTGCTGCTTCTGCCAATATTCCATGATCATGGCGATGCTGGCCGGGCCGCAGCCATTCTTCTGCTGCGCGACGAACGGCACGTCCAGCCAGATGTTGAGAGGAGCCGCGGCAAGCGCGACGCTACTGATCGCCAGCAGAACACCGGCTATCACTCCGCCGCGCACTGCCGGACCCTCTCAGCGCACCGCTACGATGATGAGGATGATCACGGCGACGGCAACGAGAATGATCAGCAGGTCGTGATCGCTCATATTGCCGGCGGCGAAGTCGTTCTGCGCTTTGTTGGCGCGTGCGGCCAGTTGCGCCAGTTCCTGATCGCTGAGCCCGGCGACGGCATTTCGCACCTCGACCGGGTTCATGTGCGCCTGCTCAAGCGCTTTCTCCGCTTTGGGCGAGGAAAGGAAACCGCGTAGCGTGTCGATGTTCTGCTGGCGAGCGTGCGTGGCGTCCTGTGCGGCCTTATTCAGATCGCCAGGGCTGACCACGTGGTTCGCATTCTGCGCAGCCATGGGTTGGGGAACGGCGAATGCCGCAGCGAGAACAGCAGTCGAAAGAAAGCCGACCGGCTGCCGGAAATGAAACCGCATGTGTCTCTACCTCCCGGGGGTTGGAAGTTTAGGCAACTCTCTGCGATTATAACGTGGCTGCATGAGCAGCAAGATGCGCCTGCAGAACCTTTCTGACTAACCTGGCTGCGACTCGCGCGCTCTAATAATGTGCATATGACAGTGTTGCCAAGCGGCCGAGCAGGCGGACAGGTTTCTTCGGCGGATTTCGAAAGCGTCCTCGCCGGCGTCGCTCGCCGCACGCACGATCCGCGCGCCGGCATCTTCGGGCCGGGATCGACGAGCTGGCGGGTGAACCGCGAGTCGGCTGTTTTCCTTTGCGCCGGACGAGCGGCGTTGCTGCAGCTTGCCCATCCGTGGGTAGCTGCGGCACTCGAACAGCACTCGAGCGTGATGATGCGGCCGATTGAGCGCTTTCACAACACTTTCCGGATTGTTTACACGATGGTCTTCGGCACGCTGGAGCAGGCGCTGGCCGCGGCGCGGCATCTGTATAAACTGCACACGACCATTCAGGGCGAATTGCCGGAGCAGATTGCAGGATGGCCGCGCGGCGCACGCTACCAGGCCAATGAGATTGCGGCGCTGCGCTGGGTCTTCTCCACGCTTGTCGAGAGTGCTGTCATCGCGTGGGAGTGCGCATTGGGGCCAATGCCGCACGACGAGCGCGACCGGTTCTACACCGAAAGCAGATTGTTGGCCGGTCTGTTTGGGCTGGCGGATGCGTCGCTTCCGCAAAGCTGGGAAGAATTCGCTGCCTATAACCAGGCGATGCACGGCTCGGATGAGCTGGGTGTAAGCGTGTACGCGCGCACAATGGCGCATTACCTGCTTTCCGGCGGCAATTCCTGGGTGTACATTCCGTGCTGGTACCGTGCGCTGACCGCGGCGTGGCTGCCGCCGCGGTTTCAGCAGGAGTTTGCGCTGGAGTTTACTGAAGTAGACCGCCGCGCCGCCGATGCTGCCTGCCGAAGAATTCCGCGGATCTACCGCAGGCTGCCAGCGGCGCTGCGCTTCGTGGGCCCGTGGCATCAGGCGCAGGCGCGGCTGGCTGGCCGTCGCGCCGGTCCGCTTGCCCGGCTCAGCAATCGCTTCTGGATCGGCCAGACGCTGCTGCCATTCGCGGATGAAACGCCGCGTTGATCATGTTCCTCGCACGTTTCTATTTCCCTTTCCGCCGCCCTGCGCGCACAATAGGCATACACGTATTGCCACTTCTGGACGCTCGTGACACCGGTAATTGCTGCGGCCAGGAGAGCAAATGGCCAGGAGAGCAAATTAGGTTTTTCAATGGATCCTCGCGACGCCGTCGACCCCGAACAGATTGAATCTCTCAACCGCGCCTTCGCCGATCAGTTACTGGCGTGCCTGGACGAATGCGCGCGCGGCCGGCACGGGCTGTTCTCGGAGTTCATCGGCGACGAGAGCCAAGAGAGTTCGTGGCGCGAGGCCGCGCTACTGCGGCATCTGGCCGTGGCGCTCCAGGGAGTGCTCGCGCGCCAGGGTGAGCGCAACGCACTGTGCGACGAGTTCCTCGAGCTGTGCAGCATCCACGGAGAAAGCCACCCCGGGGAGCGCAAGCTGGCGCGGACGTTCCTCGAGCGGATTGAGCGGGGCGAAGTGGGCGCGCCTGTGGAGGAAGAGCGCAGGCGCTGGTAGGTTCAGAGCAACGCCGCACCTGTGCTCCGTGGACTCGCAGCGCAGGTGCGGCTGTCTTTTTATGCGGAGCTTGCCTGGGAATGAATGCGATTCGCGTGAAGTCGCCTCTCAGGCAAGCCGGTCTTCAGAAACGAAAGCCAATCGTAACCGGGATGAGCTCCGTGGTGCCAAGGCCATTCGTCGCCGTAATCGGCGGAGTATGGATGAAAGTGTAGCGCGCCTCGGCGAATACCATGCTCTTGCCTTCGCCGTACATTCCTCCGAAGCGATGGTAGAGGCCGACTCCTCCGTTGCCGCCCCATTGATTGGACGTAAAGGAAGCGACGGTCACATTTTCGTAGTAGTAGCCGTAAAAAGGAGAAAAAACTTCCTGGGGCGAGCTGAAGTTCGTTGACTTGTGGTACCAGCCCCAGCCGCCGACGAGGTAAGCGCCGTTTGACCAGTGCGGAGTCAGGTCGATAACGGGAGAGCCTGTAATCGAATTGAAGTGTGCGTTACCACCCGTGATCCCGCAATCACCGCAACCGCTATTTGCTGCCGCAATAAACGCGCCGGGCAGCTTGTTACTCATGAATTGATACTCGAGCAGCGCGGAGACGCGCCTGGAGAAACGGACGCCCGCACCGAGGGTGAAGTTGCCGCCCCAAGTGATGAAGGGACGGTCATTGCCGAGGGGAGCACTGAAGCCGCCGCCCGCCTCCCAGGTAAGCCGTTGCATGATGTCGTGGCCGTGCCAGCCGTGGTAAGTGTCGTTGTCGCTCTGCGCATGCGCCGCAGAGCCGGCGGCTGGTGATGCCGAAGGCAACGCGGCACTCGATGGAACCGAGCCGTCGGCAATCTGGTACAGCCCGTCCTGGCTCGAGGACCAGACTGTAGAAGTGGCGGAAGAAGCTGTTGACTGATTTGCAGCGGATTGCGCGCTTATAGAAACGGTCGCAAGAAGCGATGCGCACACAAGGAAGAAGGCATACCTCATCAACGAAATCCCCTCACGAAAAGACATGTTGGACCTCTTTGAATCGAAAGTTGTCGTTAATATCCCGGGGGACTAGATTTCCCCTTCTGTGGCTTAGACACGGATTTTTGGCCGAGGTTGCGTTTTTTGGAAGAAAATCGCTGTGTTCTCTTCGACTTACATTCGATTCCAGAGGCGAAAAGGCCGGAGCGGTACCCCGGCCCATCTCATTAAGGTTGCTACCCTTGGATATCAAACTGCTCGGGATGCAGCGCGGGGTCGCTCTTGAGAAGCACATTGCGGCCCACCAGCTCCTCGAACTCGTTCAGCCAGCGCGCGTTGTTGCTTTTGAGCACCTTTATCGTTTCCGGATGCACTCGCAACAGCACGTCCGCGCTCTCAAAGTGCTTGCGCATCTTGCGCAGCTCCACCCAAATCTCGTTGCACACCGTGGCGGGGCTCTTGACCATTCCGGTGGCCTGGCAAGTGTAGCAAGGGACGCTCAGCGTCCTCTCGAGCGACTGTTTGACGCGCTTGCGCGTGATGGCGACCAAACCGAAATCATTAAATTGAAGCACCTTGGTCGGAGCGCGATCGCTCTTCAACGCCTCCTCGAGCGCGGCCATCACCTTGTAGCGGTTCTTGCGTTCGTCCATGTCGATGAAGTCGATGACGATGATGCCGCCCAGGTCACGCAGGCGGATCTGGCGCACGATCTCCGGCACGGCGTCGAGATTTGTCTTGAGAATCGTGTCCTCAAGCCGCGCCGATTTGCCTACGTACTTGCCGGTGTTGATGTCGATTGCGACCAGCGCCTCCGTCTGGTTGATGACGATCGAGCCGCCCGACTTGAGCCAGACCTTGGAGCGCAGGGCCTTCGAAATTTCATCCTGAATGCCGAAGTGCTCGAAGAGCGGAGTTTCCTTGGTGTAAAGCTTGACGCGCCGGACAAGACTCGGCGAAAAGCGGTTGAGGAAGCGGACAATGCGCTCGTAATCAGTCTCCGTATCGACCCAGATGTTGGAAAAGTTCGCGCTCACCTGGTCGCGCAGGATGCGCTCGATGAGCGACAGATCGTGGTAGATGAGTGCCGGCGCCTTGGACTGATCGGAGCGCTGCTTGATCTCGTTCCACAAATTCATGAGGAAGCGCAGGTCGGCTCTCAATTCTTCTTCTGACGCGCCCTCGGCCGCTGTGCGGACGATAAATCCGCCCGAAGCTTCGCCGCGCTCATTGATCAGGATGCGCTTGAGCCGGTGACGCTCCTCGTCGGAGGCAATCTTGCGGCTGACACCCACGTGGCTTACGGTCGGCATAAAAACCAGGAACCTGCCGGGCAGCGCGATGTGGCTGGTGATGCGAGCACCCTTCTTGGCGATGGGCTCCTTGGCGATCTGGACGAGCACTTCCTGCCCGGGCTTCAACAAGTCTGATATGACGGGCAGATCGGTGGTCTGCATGGAGCGGCGCGAGGGGCCGCGGCGCTCGCCTCTGGCTCCGCGTCCGCGGCGGCCGCGGTCACGCTCGCCAGTCCGGCGCTCACGCCGCGGCTGGCCTTCCTGCGCCGGAGCTGTCTGCGCTTCTTCTTCCCCGGCCTCTTCCTCGACGATGTCGTAAGCTTCATCGTCCTCGCCCTCGCTCTGGCCGAGCCTCATCTGAATACGATGGTCGAGATGCGCCTCCTGCAGCAGCTCGCCGAGGTCGCCGGTGCGGGCCTGAGCCAGCGTCTGCTCCTCGTAGTCGTCAAGCTCCGGCTCATCCGCCTTGTGGCGGCGCGGTGCGCTCTCGAACTCTTCCCCCTCAATGACTTCTTCCTCAATATGTCCTACGCCCGGCGCATAGGAAGACGGCGGCGCGGTCGCCTTGGCGGCCTGCGCCGGCTGCTCATGCTGCCCCTCCTGTTCCTTCTTCTTCTTGCCGCCCAGACCGAAGAGCCGGAAGCCGCTCGGAGAGGCGGGATCGACCCTGTGCGAAGCCGAGGCATCGCCTTCGTGCTCATTCTCGGCGGATTCTTCATCGTGTTTCGGCTCGTCCTCGGGTAGCGATTCGATCGCCGAAGGTGCGGTGGTCTCATGCGGGAACTCGATCTCGCGCAGAGCCAGCGGCTCGCTTTCTTCTTCCAGGAACTCCTCTTCTTCGATCTCGTCCGCCGATTCCTCTGGCAACGGCTGAGCGGTAAACGCCAGGGTCGGCTCAGACTCTGGCGTGGCTTCGTGCGCTGGCTCCGCTTGGCGTTCGCGGCGGCGCGAGAACGACTCGCCGGGGAGCAATCCGCTGGCAGGGTCCCAGTCGAGCGGAACCTCAATCATCGTGGAGGGCTTGGATGTAGTCACCGGGCGGCCCGGTGCCGCGGCCTCAGCTTTCCGAGGCTCGGCCACCGGTGTGCCGCCGTATTTCGAGAGCTGCTCGCCGGGCAGGACGAACGGCGCTTGCTGCGCCGGCGCATGCGCGGCTGCAGCGGTATGATAGCCGGCCGGTTCGCCGGCAGCGTAGATATCTGCGGCGCTTTCCAGTTCTTCCTGGACTTCAGCCGCAGGCGTCAACTCCTGCTCGGAAGACCCGTCCTCATCCAAAACCTGCCGCGCGCCTTCCTGCGGCGCGCCGGTTCCGCGTCCGCCGCGGCGGCGGCGGCGTCCGCGCCAACGGCGTCCGCCCGTAGCTGCGCCTTCGGCCTCATCCTGCGCGGCGTGGTCCGGCACGGCCTGCCCGGCCGCAGGTTGGGCGGCGCCTGCACCCTCGGCGGCGAACTCTTCCTGTTGCGGCTGGCGTTCTCTCGCCTGGCGATCGATTTGCCGGTCGGCGTGGCGGCCTAACTGACGATCCTGCTGTTGCTGACGGTCAAGATGCTGCCGGCCGCGGTCATCGTGCCGCCCATTGCCCTGCCGTGGCTCGCGGATTGGCGTGCCGCTCGCGGCAGCCTCTTCCAATTCCTCGGTGTCGGCCTGATCCTCGAGTTCGATGAAGTCGGTTACATAGAGAAATGCGTCGCGCTCCAGGCCAAGGTCGACAAACGCCGATTGCATGCCTGGCAAAACGCGCGTCACCCGGCCCTTGTAGATAGAGCCGGCCAGTGTGTATTCGTTTTCGCGCTCGTAATAGATTTCCGCGAGTTGATCGTCTTCCAAAATCGCAAGCCGCGTCTCATGCGGCGTGCTGGAGATACAAATTTCCTTTGCCATCGTACCTTTCCGTCCGGCAGCTCAGGGCCGCCGGCAACATGGCAAAACTGCAGACGATATATCCCCAAGCCGAGACACTCAAGTCGCCGCGACCATCAGGGAGCGGCGACCCTGTGCTGAGCTGAACAGGGCACATAATCTGCGGTTTTGCCCATAGCGGCAAGGCGAGATGGAAACGCGCGCGTGCGGAGGAAGGCATGGGCAGAAAGGACGACCTGAGATTTGCTGTGGCTCGGTTCACGGCCTCGCCGGGCGGCGAACCGGAGCGGTGCTCCAGCAGTAAAATACGGTAATCCGATGGCAGAGAGCTTGTGGCCCGCAATGCCGCATGCAGCGGCGGGGCTATTTCCACCTGAGCGGCGCCAGCTGAACCCGATTGCTTCGGAACTTCCGAAACAGGCTGACGGCCTGCGAGTCTCTGCGTGCTCATGAACCCAATCCTGCCCGGCGCGCGGTCCATCGGGACCTCGCCGGCAAAAACTTCAAAAAACCTATCTGACCGTGGGATGCATTCCCTCGCCAGTCAGGCACTTAATCTTGCGGACGACGCTATCCAAAGGGGACAGTGCCGCCTCAGTTTACGAACCGGCGCATCCTGATATTCATCGCAACGCCCAGAGCCAGGAACGTAAACAACACCGAAGATCCCCCGTAACTCATGAGTGGCAAAGGAATTCCGGTGACGGGCATAAATCCGATGACCATGCCGACGTTTACCGCGATCTGGAACGTCAGCACCGCCACGACTCCCATGATAATCAGGGACCCGGGCAGGTCAGCGGCTGTTTGAGCGTTTTGAATCAAACGCATCAATATTCCGAAGTATAGCAGCAGCACGAAAACCGCGCCCACAAAGCCGTGCTCCTCGCTGAAGGCTGCGAAGATAAAATCCGTATACGGGATGGGTAGAAAGTAGCCCTGCGTCTGGGTTCCCTTTTCGGTGCCCTTGCCCCAGACGCCGCCCGAACCAACGGCAATCAGCGATTGGCGGATCTGGTAACCTGACCCGCGGGGATCGTTGTCGGGATTGATGAAGCTGGTAAGTCTCGCCTTTTGATAAGGCTTGAGGATTTTTCCACTCGACCAGACACCCACAACCAGGCTCAGGCCGCAAACGATCAGAATCGTCGCCTGCCGGAGGCTGATGCCGCCCAGAAAGAGCCCTGCAACGAGAATCGGCGCATAGGTGAGCGTGGTTCCCAGGTCAGGCTGGACCAGGACCAGCACCATGGGAAAGCCGACCAGCGCAAAGGCCTTGAAGATCTCCCGCCAGGTCAGGTTGCGGCCACCCAGGTTGGCGAAGTACCGCGCCACCACCAGCACCAGAACGAGTTTGACCCACTCCGATGGCTGAAACTCAAATGGTCCGAGTGCGATCCAGCGGCGCGCGCCCATTACTTTGCGGCCGACGACCTTTACGGCCATGAGCGAGAGGACAAAGACGATATACGCCCACGGAGCCCAGTCGAGGAGCCGATGGTAATCGATCTTGGCCAGAATGAACATGCCCACCAGGCCGGCGGCAATCCACATGATCTGCTTGTTTTCAAAGCTGGCAAAGCGGGTGTGCACCGTGGTCGAGTGCACTTCGAGCACCGACAGCACGCACAAGCCCAGCACCATCGCGAGCAGAGACCAGTCGAAATCGCGGAAACTGAGGAACCGGCGCATCAGTGGCTGTCTTCCCCCGCACGAATGTTGGACCGCAGCGGCGAGACATGCAGCCAGGCCGGCAGCATGGATTCAGCAAGCGCCTTGGCTGGTGCAGTCGTGTCCGGAACACTGGGCATGATCAGGAAATGGCCGCCGTGCAGGTCGGATTCCACAGGAGCATCCGGATGCCTGGGATCGGCCGGACGATCCTGCGACCATACCGCGCCCATCTCCACGGGCTTGGGTGCCGAAGCCTGCTCGAGTACATTGTGCTCCATCATGCGCTGCTTGTTCACATACACGGTCGCTACCTGAGCGGCCAGCCGAGCGGCGTTCGAGCCCCAGTCGCC
>JASIJW010000656.1:0-9304 GCA_030050035.1 Acidobacteriaceae bacterium
TCGCTGTTATTGAAGTTGCTGATCAGGAAATTGCCGGCCCTCAGGGCGCCTTTCGTTACCCGAACGCGCGCCACGCCGTGCGGGTTCACGTCTTTGTTGGCAGGGATGGTGCTGCTCAGCGTCTCAATGTTGCTGAAGTTTGCAACAGAGGGTTGGGCTACACAGGTTCTGTCAGGCGCATCGCCAGTAAGCGGCAGCATCAGAGACAGCGTGCGCGAGAATGGAAATCTCGTCAGAGGCGACATACATTCCTCCACCGCCGGTCTCCCGACAGATGGTCTCAACGTAGAGGTCGCACTGTCCCCAGTTGTCATGCCTGTGTCTCGGCAAAGTAATTTTTCAAAGCGGCGTAGCGGGCGCCATCGACTGTTGTCCTCTGCTTGGCCAGTTCGGCGGCAATATAGCTTTCGATGAGCGAGAGATCAACAATGCGACCGTCGTTGAGCCTGGCATTGCGATGCACTCACTGCCAAAGCTGCGCCCGGCTGATCTCGGCGGTAGCGGCGTCTTCCATTAAGTTGAACAGTGGCACGCAGCCGATGCCGCGCAGCCACGCTTCTACATAGCCGAGCCCCACGGCAACATTCTGCCGCAGTCCGGCTTCTGTGATCTCGCCATCCGGCACTTGTAACAGGTCAGCGGCCGTGGGGTTGTAGCAGGGCAGCTGCTTTGAAATCTGGTTTGGCTGCGGCATCAGACGATCGAAGATTTCCGCGGGGACGTTCACGGGATATATTCGAATTCAAGACGGCATCCCGCATGTGAACTTCAGATCTTCTCCCGTTTGAGCAGTTCCGTGGCGGAGATGCAGCGGATGGAAGCGTCGAGCAGTTCGACCATGTGAAATGCGGGCATGGCGCTGCAACCTCGGCGGCGCAGACCGCTCATCAATTGCATCAGGCAGCCGGGATTGGCGCTGAGCACTGCTTCGGCGCCGGTGAGGAGAAGGTTGTCCACCTTGCGGTCACCCAGCGCGTTCGCAGGTTCGGGTTCAAGTAGGTTGTAGACTCCGGCGGACCCGCAGCAGAGCGAGCCCTCGGGAATTTCTGCGACCTCAAGGCCGGGAATGGCTGCGAGCAGCCGGCGAGGCTGTTCGCGCACGCCCTGCGCGTGTTGCAAATGGCAGGCATCGTGGTAAGCGACGCGCATCTTGAGCGGGTTGCGCTGGGCGAGTGGCTCGAGTTCGCATAGAATTTCTGAAATGTCGCGGCATTTGGCCGAAAAAGCGGCGGCGCGCGCGGCCCACTCGGGGTCATCGCGGAGCAGGTATCCGTATTCCTTCATCGTCGATCCGCAGCCGGCGGAGTTAATGACGATCATGTCGACATTAGCCTTTTCGAAGGAGGCGATCATCCTTTTGGCGAACGAGGCAGCGTCAGCTTCAAGGCCCGAGTGAACCATGAGCGCACCGCAGCAGGGCTGGTCCTGGGGGATGATGACCTCGCACCCTTCGGCAGCGAGAACCCGTGCCGTGGCTGCATTGACATGCGGAAAGAAGACCTGCTGCACGCAGCCCGCCAACATCCCTACGCGGCGTCGCGGCGTCGACTGCGGCTCGATTGTTTCCGGCAATCTTTGAAAAGGTCGTGAAGGAACAGTGGGAAGCAGCGCTTCCATAGCTTGAATGCGCTTAGGCAGAAACCTGAGCAGGCGCGATGAACGAGCCAGGGTTTGAAGACCGGTCTTCTGATAGACCAGCAGGGGCAGCGCCAGCAAGCGCAGCCGCGCTGCGTGCGGAAACGTGGCGAACAGAAGCTTGCGGAAGAGTTGGGCTCCGGCAGGGCGCGGCACGTTGCGCTCGATCTGCGCGCGCGTTGGCTCGATGAGTTTGTTGTACTCCACGCCGGAAGGGCAGGCGGTCATGCAGGCCATGCAACCCAGGCAGTTGTCCATATGTTTGCGGAAGCGGTCGTCGAGCTGGGCCGTGCCTTCGGCGGCTTTCTTGATCATGTAGATGCGGCCACGCGGCGAGTCCATCTCTTCGCCCCAGAGCACATACGTGGGGCACGCGGGCAAACAGAAGCCACAATGAACGCAGTCGTCAATGTGTTCGCGCTCTGGCGGATGATGGGCGTCGAAACTGGATGGCAGGTGCGGATCCTGGACCGTAGCGTGCGTCATAGATATCAAATGTCTCCGACGAACCGGCCGGGGTTGAGGATTCGGTTGGGATCGAAGCGGCGCTTGATTTCCCGCATCAGCGGAAGCGCATTGGAGTCGCAGCCCCAGACGTCGAAGCGCCCGCGAAGCGAATCTGGAAACTGCAGGGCCACGACACTGCCGCCGTTCTCACGCAGACGCATGCGGAGCGCGCCAATCAAGTCTGGAACGACACCGGGTGCAGGAGCGAGCGCGACCGACATCAGGCCCGGGGCCTGAGCTGCAATTGCGATCTCCGCGCCGTGAGCGCCTGCCCACTGTTGCTGCTCGGCGATGAGAGCGCAGATTTCGGTAGGCAAAGAAGATATTTTCAGCACAGTGGCGACAGGTGTATCGAAGATCTGCTGGCGCGCAGTCCATACGGCGGGACCGGATTCCGATAGCGGAAGATTGCCAAAGATTTTCTCGAGCCGGCTTACATTCTTCGGTCCGGATTCGGGTCGCGAAACGATGCGCACGTCGAGCCAGCAAGCATCGCCGGTGGCGCGTATCTGAACCGAGGAGAGAGCAAGCTGAGAATCGAGCAAGGTCCGCAGAGGCTCTTTAAGCTGCGCCGGCGCTGGCGCGGAAACCGTCCAGGTGCGCGTGGTCTCTTCGCACGGATGCAGCCGGAAGTTGATCTCGGTGATGATCCCGAGCGTGCCAAAGCTGCCGGTCATCAGTTTGTGGAGGTCGTAGCCGGCGACGTTCTTGACGACCTTGCCGCCACTCTTCGCGATAGTGCCATCGGCAAGCACGACGGTCACGCCCAGGACCAGGTCGCGGAGGCTGCCGTACTTCAGGCGCAGCGAGCCGCTGTCGTTTGTAGCCACGATGCCGCCCACCGTGGAGCGCTCCGGCCACAATGGATCGAGTGCGATCATCTGGCGGTGCTGCGCGAGAGTGGATTGCAGCTTGTCCCACGTGCAGCCGGCTTCGACCGTGCAGGTCATGTCTTGCCAGGAGTGTTCGCGCACGGCGTTCATGCGCTCCAGGTTGATAAGAATGTCAGGGGCCACGGGATTACCCCAACTGAGCTTTGTGTTGCTGACTGTGGGTGTAACGGCGAGACTGTTTTCGTTGGCGAAGGTCAGAATCCGGGCAATCTGCCCCGCGTCTGCAGGCGCTACGCGGATGGTTTCACCGAAGATACGGGTGTGCTCCGCGCCGGCGATGGAGGCCAGTTGCGCCAGGCCCTGTTCAAGAGTGACGGCTGCGGTAGTCATTAGAAGAACTCCGCTATGCCGGCGGTTTCGAGCGGGTGAGGCACATAGGGACCTGGTTTTTCCGCGCACAGGCGCGGGCGCGGGAACACCTTGTCGGGATTCGCCAGCCCATCGCAATCAAAGGCGCAGCGCACGCGCTGCATGGTGTCGAGGTCAGGCTCAGCGAACATGTAGCCAAGGGCTTGCTGTTTTTCTTTGCCTACTCCATGTTCACCGGTAATGGAGCCGCCGCGATCCACGCAGAGATGAAGAATGCGGTAGGAGAGATCGAGTGCTGTCTCCTCCTGACCAGGAATCGAGCGGTCGTAGAGCACAAGCGGGTGCAGGTTGCCGTCGCCAGCATGAAAGACGTTGGCCACGCGCAGTCCCACGGCTGTAGCCATGCGCTCGATTTCATCCAACACGTCTGGCAGAGAGGTGCGGGGAATGACGCCGTCCTGCACAATGTAGTTGGGCGAGATGCGTCCCATGGCTGCGAAGGCGGCTTTGCGGCCCTTCCACACCAGAGCGCGTTCGCTCTCCGATTGCGCGACGCGGATTTCAGAAGCGCCGTTTTTCGCGCAGAATGCCCGCACTTCGCACATCAGCGCGTCCACCTCGCCGGCCGGTCCGTCCAGTTCGACCAGGAGCAGGCCGCCGCACATTGGATAATGGGCATGGACCGCGGCTTCGGCGGCTTCGATGGCAAGCGTGTCCATGATTTCCAGTGCGGCAGGCAACATGCCGGCCGCAATAATGTCGCTGACCGTCTGGCCGGCCAGCCGCGGCGAAGCAAAGGCAGCGAGCAACGTCTGACACTCTTCGGGGCGTTTGACGATACGGAGCGCGATCTTAGTGGCTATGCCGAGCGTTCCTTCTGAGCCGACGAAGACCCCCGCAAGATCGTAGCCGGGAGCGTCCGGAGCATGCGAGCCGAGCGAGATGAGGTCGCCATTGGGAAGCACGACTTCAAGAGCCAGCGTGTGGGTGACGGTGAAACCGTACTTAAGGCAATGCGCGCCGCCGGCGTTTTCTGCGATGTTCCCGCCGATAGTGCATACCGATTGCGAAGACGGATCCGGCGCGTAGAAATACCCCTGGGCGGCGACGCGCTGCGTGATATGTGCGTTGATCACGCCGGGCTCAACGACAACCAAATGGTTGGGGATGTCGACTTTGAGAATGCGATTCATGCGCGCCAGGCTGATGACGATGCCGCCGGCCGCAGGAAGCGCGCCGCCGCTGAGTCCCGTTCCCGCGCCGCGGCTGACGAAGGGAATTTTGTGGCGCGCGCACACGCGAACAACATCCTGGACTTGCTGCGTGGTGCGCGGGAGAACTACGGCCTCGGGAAGGACGCGAAAATTGGTGAGGCCGTCGCACTCGTAGGTCTGCAGTTGGTTAGCCGCAGTAATAATACCGTCGTCTCCGACGATGTTTTGCAGTTCGGCGATGTAATTGCGCACGGGCACTGTGCACCTAGAGTAGCGAATAGAAAGCATGATGGAAAGGCTTCTCCTGCATTAGGAGAATCCCCAAGAGCGAAAGACACGATTCGCAACGTGTCGGCATCAATGGTGAATGTCTTGCCAGGGTAGGGCTGCTGGAGATGAATGACCGCGCGCGGAAAGACCGGACTGACCAACTCGTATGCCAGGCTGGCAGTGGCCGCAGCCATCTGTCTTCCCCGAGCGCCATCACTTCAAGTCACTGGCTTCTCGGTTCATCGACGACAGAGCCACTCATTCCCTCGTTATTCTGTCCGGGCCGGTTCTCCGCCCTCACGGCTTGCAACCTCTTCACGACTTGATCGGCCTTGTCCTTCTCGCCGAGTGAAGCGTACGCCTTGGCCAACTGGAAATAGGCATTCTCGAGGCGTGGATTGTCCTGGATCGCCGCAAGGAGATGGCCCACGGCGTCTTCTGGATGATGTTCCTCAAGCAGTATCCTTCCCATCTCGCATTGCGCAGGCGCGTAGTGGCTGTCGGCTGCAAGTGCCTGTTCAAGCGCTCTCAGCTCGCCGCCATCATCCTGTTTTGATCGCAGCGCTAACGCAAGCTGATAGTAGGTTCGAGGTTGTTCAGGAGCGAGCCCGATTGACAGGCGATATTCGCTAATCGCGCCATCCACATCACCCGTTCTAAACAGCACATTGCCCAACAGGTAGTGTGCCTGATACATCCTGGGATTCAGAGAAATTGCGCGTTCGAGATCCTTGCGGGCCGCAGAGTAGATCGACGCGTCAAATTCGCTTTCAGCCAGCGTCACGAAAAACTCCGCGGAATCGGCGAACCTGTCTCTTTTGTTTCCAAGAAGGCGGTTAACATCCGGGTAACGCCCCTGCATCTGCAAAGTGTTGGCCAGCAGCAGCAGAGAATGCACAGATGGATAGTATTTGTAGTCTTGCTCAGCGATCGTCTGCGCCCGAAGAGGCTGATTGGCCGCAAGGTACACAAGTATCGCCATTTCCATCTCCTGCTCCGGTGTTTTCGCAGTTGCTTGGAAATGAGCCAGGGCTTTCACGGCCTGGTCCTTATCGCCGCTGGCGAGGTAGTCGCGAGCCAGAGATGCTGCAACGCTGTTATTCGAGGGCCAAACAGAATGCGCACGCCGCAAGACAGCCGTCGCTTCGGACTCATCACCCTGCCCCTCGAAGGCCGCCGCAAGCAAGAGGCTGGCCCGCGGATCACAATTCATTTCCGAAAGCGGTTGCAGCAGAGCAGCCGCGTCTTGATAGCCCGATCGGCTCATCAATTGGCTGGCTTTACCCAGGGCCGCATCCAGATCATCCTGCGCGGGACAGTTCTTATTGAGAACTGGATGGGCCTGCGGTGCTGATCCAACACTCCACACTCCTTCGGCCGCTGAGCCGGCAGGAAAGCAACCTGCCGCAAGGGCGAAGAAAAGAGTGGGTTTCCGCAACAGGCCCATCTGCAGTGGCGACATAAGATTAGAAAGTGAACCGCATGCTCAGTTGAATCTCCCGAGCCGGATAAGCGCTGGAAACATCACCAAAGTTGGTCGCAAGATCGTAAGTGCTGACGGTTTGGAAGTTGACGCGATTGAAGGTATTAAAGAAGTCTGCGCGGAAGCTCAGGTTCGTCTGCTCGCCGAATCTCCAGCTCTTGTAAGCAGACAGGTCATAATCCTGGTAGCCAGGATTCTGAACAGTGTGCGTTCCCGAATCGCCTTGGACTCCGACCGCGCTTATATTAACAACATTTTGCGTACTGAAATACGGGCCAAGTCGGAAGTTCCTTCCTAAGCCGCCATGCAGTGAATGGTTGTTGACCGGACCGACGATATTGGGCAATGCGCCATCGAAGAACCCGATGTTCTGCTGGCTTCCCAATGTCGTCCATGGTCCGGTGCGCAGCGTTGCGATGCCTGCCAGTTTCCAGCCTCCCGCAAGCGCATCTGCGAGAGTGCTGCCGTTCAGGAAGGTTTTGCCCTGCCCGAACGGCAGCTCATATATGCCGTTCGCTGTAAAAATATCGTTTATGTCTTCCGTGCAGTGGCTGTAATCGAGATGCATATTGACGTGCCAGGCAAATTCATCCTGATAGGGAGTACCGAGGCACTTGGACCAGGTATAGTTGACCGCCGTTGAAAATCCGGAGCTGAACCGCTTCTCAATGCGCCCAATTAAAGCGTCGTAGTTCGAAGTTCCAGTCTCTTGGTTTTCCTGAACGCCGCTGTAGCAGCCCACAAGGTTCGGCGGAGTTCCGCAGGTGGCATAAAGTTCGGCCACGCCACTTGTATTCAGGGGGTCAATCTCATTGCGCTCCTCGAAATGTCGTTCAGAGGTTCCGAGGTAGGCAACTTCAAAAAGCCAGTCCTTGATCGTGTGATCGATAGTCAGATTCCATTCGTAAGCATATGGGGTAGCTCCGTTCGCTTGGATGAATGAGACTGTCGGGCCTCCCCCCGAGAAGTTTCCATTGGTCATTGCCGACGAGTACATCCCCGGCAGGCCATGCGTTCCGTCCAGATTGAAGGCGAGGGGCTCACCGACAGCAGGATTATTGAAATCGTCAACTTCGTAAAGCTGTGTTGTATCCACTTCCACTTCATACTGGTTAATGTTCGCCTGCAGATAGTACATTCCGAATCCGCCCTTGATATCCGTATTCATCCTTTCGGACGGAATCCAGTTGAAACCGAGCCGCGGCGCGACATTGGTCCAGACAGGCTTGACCATGTTTCTCCCTAACCCCAGGACACTGGTGGCCGGATAGGTCAGGTCCTGCCCGGTCTGAATGTCAAAGCTGCCAACCCGATTATTAGCCTCCACCGGGGGTGAGCGATGCTCCCAACGTAGGCCGTAGTTCAGCGTAAGTTGCCGATTGACTTTGTAATTGTCCTGCACGTAGTAGGCCTGGTACCACATGCTAAGGTTCATGGTGGGCCCGCCAAGCGAAGTCCTCGTGGTAGACGGGACACCCATCAGCAAGTCAGCGACCGGATCTCCGCTGTACGCTCCGTTGAAACTAATCGAGGTAGCCGACCAGTCTTCATAGAGGTACATTGGTTCGTACCGGATGTCCAGGCCAGCACTCAGTTGATGTTTTCCCTTTTGGAACATCAGGGACTCCGTCCACATGTTCAACCCTTCCCTCACCAGGTCCGTACCGTTCGTTGAACCGGGATTTCCATATCCATTCACGCCAATTGAGGGAGGACCGTCCGATCCGGGCAGATCTTCCTCGTTGGCCAGCCCCAGTGGGTTGGCAAGGGTGGCATCGTAACCATCTCCACGCTCGAGGCCAACTGCCGTGTGAGACCAGCCATAACGAACATTGTTCACTAGGCGGGGCGAAAAAGTATGCGTCCATCCGATGGCTACATTCTTGGGGGCCGAGGGAAAGATCTGATCGTTGAATGTGGTCATGCCTGGCGCCGTCGCGGTTTGATTGGTGCCGGTGTATCTGCCAAAAATGGTGTCATTAGCCGAGACCGAGTAATCAATACGGCCGCTGAACTGATTCCAGTTATTGGTCGTCGTTGCCACGTTGAAGTAGTTGGCTGTGCCGTTGAGGTAAGAGCCGCTGGGCGCCGGATACAGCGCCAGGATCTTCTGCCCAATTGCACTGAAATAAGAGCTTGGGACCTGGTTGCCTGTGAGCGGCGCGTAGCCAGTCGGTGACGCAGAATCGAGTACATATGGATTGTAGAGTTGCTGGGTATCAGCGCTGAAGTTACCTGCGATCTGGTTGGCATTCGGAACCAGATTGTAATCATCGCTCGGCACAAGCTGACGGAACCCTTCATAATTGCCGAAGAAGAATATCTTATTCCTCTTTATCGGACCTCCCACGCTTCCTCCAAACTGGTTCTGATGGAAAGCCGGAGCGCCCGGGGTAATATCGAAATAGTTTCTTGCGTCGAAGTCATTATTCCGCAGGTACTCATATGCGGTTCCGTGGAAGCGATTCGTGCCAGACCTCGTAACGACGTTGACAAACGCTCCTCCGACTCCATACTGCGCAGGGGCCGCGGAATTCATCACAACAAACTCCTGAACCATATCCGGATCCGGTTGCAGGCCCGCGGCGCCGTACCAGGCATTGCGCGTCTCAATTCCGTCGTAGAGGTAACTGTTGTCGTCTTCTCTCAGACCGCTTACGTCGACCGCAACCACGCCGGAGTCCGAAGCCCATGATGAGGCCGGGGATGAAATGCCGGAGACCCCGGAGATGGGCACGACACCGGCGTCGAGCTGCGCCAGTTGCAGGTAATCGCGGCCGTTCAAGGGCATATCGTCAATCTGCTGGCTCTCAATGAGCTGTTCGTCGTGCGAAGACTCCGTGTTCAAAAGCAGAGCAGCCGCACTCACTGAGACAGTTTGTTCAGTCTGACCCACCGCCAGGGTAATGTTCTGCTGGAACAATTGGCCAACGATAAGCGTAAATGCCTGAATGTGTTGCGTTGCAAACCCGGTTTTGGCCACGTCCATCGTA
>JASIJW010000657.1:0-10140 GCA_030050035.1 Acidobacteriaceae bacterium
ATTCCCGGCTCTATGGGGGCGAGACAGAATATGAAGATATTGATTGTCGGAGCCGGCGTAATTGGTGCGGAGTCCAACTCGGCCTGGCGGGTCATACGATTCCGGTTCTTGAACATGGCTGCGTGCCGCAGATCTGCTGCGCGATGCGATCGATAACTTCGATCAATTGTGGCAGAGCACTTTTCACTTTGCGTGAAAGCTGTTCGCCGTGTGCAAACGATTCGCCGGTGACCGAAACCTCATATGCGTTCGGACTGTTTCCATATAGCACATGGCTTAACGTCATCAGTTGCGCCGGGGTCAGCATGTGTGTGCCAAATAAGACCTCTGTCCCTTGAGCCACGCGCGCCTGACAGATCTCTCCCGGCACCCCTATTTGTCCTGCATCAAGGAAGATTGCGCCTTGGGCCTGGCTCACGGACTCGGCCAATTCTGGTATGAGCTGATGAACACAGATAATTTCGGCCTTGTCCGGTGAAAATCTCTCACGCAAAAGATCGGCCGCGTGCCACGCGATTCCGTCGTCGCTGCAGAGAGGATTTCCATACGCGATGATCAGAATTCGCGGAGTCATCGGTTCTTTCGCTTCAAGGCCGACAAATCTCATCCACCACTGCCCCGTCCGGTCCGATTAATTGGAGCTTAAGCGCCATCTGACCGAGCGCATGCGTGGAGCAACTCAGGCAGGGATCATAGGCACGAATGACTGCCTCAACGCGATTCAACATGCCACGCGTAAGTTTGTCACCGCTTACATAGTGCTGCGCCACCTGCAGCACACTCCGGTTCATTGCAAGATTGTTTTGTCCGGTGGCGATGATGAGATTTACCCACTTAATCAGGCCGTGCTCGTCAATCTTGTAGTGATGGAAGAGCGTGCCGCGCGGTGCTTCGGCTGCACCTACGCCTTCTAAAGCGTTTGGATTCGCTATGGCGCGAACATGTTTCGACAGAATTTCCGGATCATTGAGCAACTGCTCGATCCGCTCTACGCAATACAGGATCTCGACCAGACGAGCCTGGTGATAGTAGAAGGAACTCACAACGGCATTCGGTTGCCGCTCGCGGAATTCAGACAGCGCCTGATCTGCGAGCGGAGTGCCGCATTGGCTGCACACATTCAGTCGTGCCAGCGGACCCACGCGGTAGATACCATCCGGAAACCCCCTGGGCAGATAATACGCGGATTTCAAATAGCTCCACGGCTCAACCTTTTCGCCCAGATACTCGAAGTAGCGCGCTGGATCGAGTTGACTTGCAACCTTCTCGCCAGTCTCGTCCACAAAGCGGATTTCGCCGTCGTAGAATGTCAGGCCACCGTCTCGTTTCACAATGCTCATGAACAGCGATGGGAAGTTGCCGAAGACACTGACCTCCTCGCGAAACTTGTCAGTCACACTCTTGAGCCACTCCAAGCTGCGCATAGCGATGGCGAGAGCCTCAGGGACTGTCTTGAGAATTGCATCGCGATCTTCCGGGCTCAGCGGTTCGCTCACTCCGCCTGGTACAACCCATGCAGGGTGAATCCGTTTGCCGCCGAGCCGCTCGATGATCTGCTGGCCAAACTTTCGCAGAGCGATGCCATCCCGCGCCAACTGTGGATTCTTTGCAATAACGCCGAAAAGATTGCTTTCCGCAGGATCTGAGTCCATGCCCAGCAGCAGATCAGGGCATGAGAGATGAAAAAGACTGAGCGCATGCGATTGGGCTACCTGCGCGATATTGATGATGCGACGCAATTTCTCCGCAGTTGGCGGAATCTTGACGGCAAGTAGCGCATCGCATGCTTTGGCCGATGCAATCAGATGACTCACTGGGCAGATACCGCAGATACGCGCCATCAGTGACGGCATCTCAGAGAAAGGCCGGCCCTCGCAGAACTTCTCGAAGCCGCGGAACTGCGTCACATGAAATCGCGCGTCCTCGACCTTGCCGTGCTCGTCGAGATGCAAAGTAATCTTTGAGTGGCCCTCGATGCGGGTTACTGGATCAATAACGATCGTTCTGGGTTCCGCCATAGCCCTCTCACGCTCCAAAACGCGTTCTGGCACTAAGCTCCGGCTCTCTGCCCTCGAGCAGTTCGCTCAGCGCGTAATGGATCACGTCTGCCGAGGGCGGACAGCCGGGCACGAAGACATCAACATTCACCACTTCATGCACGGGCCGGGCATAGGGAAGCAATCGTGGTACAACTTCATTCGGCGTGCCCTGCATCAGTGTGGCGTTCTCGCGATATGCTCGGTCATATACAGTATTCACCGGAAACGGATTCCGCATCGCTGGGACATTCGCCGTCACAGCGCAGTCTCCCAGTGAAACCAGAATTTTTGTACGAGCGCGGACGGCGTGAATTTTGTGCAAGTCTTCCTCGCTGCTCACAGCGCCCTCAACCAGAGTGATGTCCACGTCAAGAGGAAATTCTTTCGCGTCAACCAGAGGGCTATAAACTAGATCGACTCTATCTGCCAGTTCGATCAGACGCTCGTCCAAGTCGAGGAAAGACATATGGCATCCGGAGCAGCCGTCGAGCCATATTGTTGCGAGTTTCTTCTTGCTCATTCGTGTTCTCCTCGCATCAACGTGAGATAAGGAAGAAATTGACGGCGCTTTTCCATCTCGGCGACTGACCGGCCTTTTTCGAAGAGCGCGCCCGTGGGGCAAACCTGCACACACTTCCCGCAGTTTGTGCATGACTCCGAAGAGCCCCATGGCTGATTCAGGTCTGTAATGACCTTCGAATCGATGCCGCGACCCATCACATCCCACGTGTGCGCGCCCTCGATTTCGTCGCAGACCCGCACGCAGCGCGTGCAAAGAACACACCGGTTATGGTCGAGCACGAATCGGTCGTGTGACGCATCTACGGCTTTCTTAGGATTGCGATAGGGAAAATGCACATGCGTAACGCCCAGCGTCTGGGCCATCGTCTGCAACTCACAGTGGCCATTCGAAACGCAGACCGAGCAAATGTGGTTACCTTCGGTAAACAGCAGCTCAACGATCATTTTGCGATAGTTCTGCAAACGCGCTGAGCTGGTTGTGATTTCCATTCCTTCGTCGACAGAGGTTACGCACGCTGGCAGCAGTTTGTTTGAAGCTTTCACTTCGACAAGGCACAGGCGACATGCACCCACAGTCGAGAGCCCTTCCAGTTCGCAGAGCCGCGGGATGAAAATGCCATTTTCGCGAGCGACGTCGAGGATGGTTTCCTCGGGCCGCGCACTGCAATCGCGGCCATCGATCTTCAGCGTCTTAACAGCGTCTGCCGCACTCATGCTCCAACCCTCTCAAACATTTCCTTTCCGCATACGCCCGCCGGACATTTATGGTCGTGAATGTGCGCCTTGTATTCCGCAACAAAGTATTTCAGGGTACTTAATACCGGGTTGGGAGCCGACTGGCCCAGTCCGCAGAGGCTCGTGTGTTTAACCAAGTCACAAAGCTCTTCCAGCATTTTCAGGTCCTGCTCTGTCGCGGACATATCGGTAATCGCGCTGAGAATGCGATGCATCTGATAGGTGCCTACGCGGCACGGGATGCACTTGCCGCACGACTCGGTCATGCAGAAATCCATGAAGTATTTGGCCACGTCCACCATGCACGAGCTTTCATCCATCACGATCATTCCGCCCGAGCCCATGATGGAGCCCGCCCGCGCAAGGGATTCGTACTCCACCGGCATATCGAGCGTTTCGCGTGGCAGGCAGCCGCCGGAAGGACCGCCCGTCTGCACGGCCTTAAACTCTTTGCCCTCGGGAATACCTCCGCCGATCTCGAAGACTATTTCTCGCAGACTGATTCCCATGGGGACTTCTACCAAGCCCGTGTTACGCACGCGGCCGGCCAGTGCAAAAACCTTCGTTCCCTTGCTTTTTTCGGTGCCAATTTGTGCGTACCATGCGCCACCATTACGCAGGATCGGCGGCACATTGGCGTACGTCTCCACATTGTTGATCAATGTTGGTTGTCCGAGCAGGCCTGCCATCGCCGGATACGGTGGTCGCGGACGGGGCGTGCCGCGCTTGCCTTCAATCGAAGCGATCAGAGCGGTTTCTTCACCGCAGACAAAGGCTCCAGCGCCCAGCCGCAGTTCGATGTGCAGATTGAATCCTGTCCCGCAGATATTCGTCCCCAGAAATCCAGACCGCTCCGCCTGGCGAATAGCCGTCTTCAGCCGCTTAATCGCCAGCGGATACTCGGCACGGACATAGATATAGCCGGCCGAAGCACCGACAGCGTAGGCTGCGATTAGCATTCCTTCCAGCACCCGATGCGGATCGCTCTCCAGAACGCTGCGATCCATAAAGGCGCCAGGGTCGCCTTCGTCTGCGTTGCAGATCACAAACTTCTGCGCTCCCACGGCCTTCGCTACCGTGCTCCACTTGAGACCCGTCGGATAGCCGGCTCCGCCACGGCCGCGCAGCCCGCTCACGGTGATTTCGGCGATCACCTCTTGTGGCGTCATTTCCGTGAGAGTCTTTACAAGTGCGTGATAGCCATTCTGCGCGATGTACTCCTCAATGCGCTCGGGATCGATTACGCCGGAATTCTCAAGCACAATTTTCTTCTGGCGCCGAAAGAAGGGCGTGTCCGTGGCGCATAGCAGGCGCTCAACAGGTTGTCCTTGCAGACTGTCGACAATTGCTCCAGCATCGGCAGCCGATACATGCTGGTAAAGCCGACCCAAACTGGTTGAAACCAGCGGCCCCTCCGAGCACAAACCCATACACCCCACACCTTTCACCTTGCACTGGCCATTCGCTCCGCGGCTAGCCGCCTCCTTTGCCAATGATTCTTTCACCGCATCGCTCCTGCAGGAAAGACATCCCGCTGCGACGCACACGTTTACGTGCTGCGCAAAGCTCAAGTGAGTCTCTCGTTCTTTTTGCGCGATCCCGTCCAGTTCTTCAGGAGTCATATCGTGCCCATTTTTCCAGATGTGTGCGCAGTGATGTCGCGTCTACTTTGCCCGCAACCTCCTGGTCATACACCACTGCGGGCGCCAGTCCGCACGACCCAAGACAACGTGCAGTTAGCAGCGACACTTCACCATCGGCCGTTGTCTCGCCGGGAGCGATGCTCAGCGTCTGCCGGATCGTGTCCAGTAAATGCTGCGAGCCCTTGATGTAACACGCGGTGCCCAGGCAGACGACGCAGGTATGTTTTCCGCCAGGCTTTAAAGTGAAAAAGTGATAGAAGGTCGCAACGCCATATGTTCGGCTCAACGGAACGCGGAGCGACAACGCTACATACCGAAGAGCCTCTTCGTCCAAGAAGCCAAACGCCTCCTGGACCGTGTGCAGCGTCTCAATCAGACCGCGTGCATTTCCATCCGACTTGCGCACGGTGGCGTCTACGAGCTTCCAGCGCTTGTCCGCGCTTGGTGGTGCGGGTTTTGACCCATAGGTAGACATAATCGCCTCCTACCTAATGGACCGATCCAATGGTGCTGTCAATCCTACCTCAGGATCGAGGGTGAATCAAACAGTAACGGCAGTCACAATTGCCGGCAGCAAATCGGCTCACGCGATGTATCGTCTGCTCGTTTGCTGGAACGCGATGTGATCCGCGTCACGCAGTCGGGTGCGTACATGTACATCTTGGTGAACTGGCGAGTGTCAGACTTCAATCAACAGGAGGGCGAGCGCGATGGAGGCTTCAGGTAGCGCGCAACTTATCTATTCGAAGACGATTCTCGTCGCCACGAACCTCAGCGATCTTCATCGCCTGATGCCATTCGCGCTGCAAATGGCCGGTGAAACCGGCGCAAGGCTGCAACTTCTGCACGTCCTGCCCATCACCGCCGAGATTGCCGCAGACGCAACCGGAATGCCTTACTACGATCGTGAAGGCGCGTTCTCTGCAGCAAAAAACATGCTGGAACCATGGTGCGAGCGTGCTCGCAAGCTGGGCCTACAATGCTCGGTGATCATTCGCGAAAAGACGCCTGTGGCGTGGGAGATCTTCGCTATGGCGCGTCGAATCCATCCAGATCGTCTTATTCTTGGCACTCGGAGCCTGGGCAAGCTTGGCAGACTGCTTCTGGGCTCCGTCGCAGAGCAAGTGCTGCGTTCGGTCGACCTGCCGGTCTTTACCGTAGGTCCCGAAGCTCATCTCGCGCAGGAGAGCGGCAACAGGCAAGCGTCGGTCCTGTTCGCAACCACTCTGAGAATGAGCTGTCAGGCCAACGCGGCACTTGCCTGCCAACTGGCAGCCAGCTACAAAGCTAAACTAGTCATTCTCCACGTGCAGCCCGCCAACTCTGAGAATGGTCGAGACGGCTCACATACCCCATACTCGACTATCGTGGACGAGTTGCAGTTACTAGCCCGCAAGATGGCCGTCGACTCGTGCAAGGACGTGGATATCAAGGTGGCGCATGGCAACCCGGCAGTTGAAATTCTGACAGAAGCCACAGCCAGCCAAGCAAAACTCATCGTGATGGGCGCTACGGACTATTCGACGTTCGACAGCATCACACGCGATCGTACGATCTGCCAGGTCCTGGCCCATGCGCAGTGTCCCGTGGTCAGTTTGCACGGTGCTTGACAGTTGGCCATTTGATTCTCCTGGATGAGACATCACGTGCCAGCAGCCAGTTTAATAACGCAGGGACTCAATGATCACGCACGGGCTGACCCGCAGTATCCGCAATAATGCTGTTTCTGCCACATGCCACTGCCAGCTCTCAAATTGTCATCGTCATGTGTTACGTGAGTCGATCCTAGCCCTGAGGAGAGCTACCTTGCTCGTCTACCCCATCGGCGCTACTCTTGCGGAATGCGGCCCCTTCGGTATTCCATCAACGTCACATTGGATGGTTGCTGCGATCATCGAGCAATCATCCCGGACGAAGACTTGCATCGTCACGCGGTCGAGAACCTCAACCGGGCCGATGCCCTCCTCTTTGGCCGGGTGATTTACGAAATGATGGAGGCGGCGTGGCGGCCGCCGGTGCGGACGGGAGCGAGGCCTGAGAGGCCTGAATGGATGGAACCCTTCGCCCGGACGATCGATGCGGCAAAGAAGTACGTTGTGTCGAGCACTCTGGACCGGGTCGATTGGAACGCGGAACTCGTTCGCGGGGATTTGGGCAAGGCCGTTCAGGAGCTCAAGCGGGGGACGGGTAAGGGGCTGTTGGTGGGAGGCGTGAAGCTTCCGCAGGCGTTGGCGGCGCTGGGATTGATCGATGAGTACGAGTTCGTGGTGCAGCCTAGGCTAGCGGGTCATGGGCCGACGTTGTTCGCGGGGCTATCGAAGCCTGTCGACTTGAGGCTCGTAAGCAGGTTCGAGTTCGGCTCGGGGGCGGTGGCGATGCGGTATGAGCCGAGAAGATAGCCATTGGGCGTGTTAGTTCGAGTCGGCCGTATCATCGAGCAGCTCGGGTAGATCCAGTAGAAATATTCCGATCCAACCCGCCGCATCTGCAGTAATTTCAGGATTCATGCAGGCTCCGGTAGTCTCCGGTAGTCTATTGATCAGTGCCATTCTCACGCCCTGTCGTTCGAGGAGTCGATCTGGACGCGCATACGCGCTGCGTTCACTATCGAACCGAACTCGACATTATTGCGATCAAGATGAAGTGTTGCGGCGTCTATTACTCCTGCAAGGAATGTCACGAAGCATTGGCTGGTCATTCGATCGAGCTATGGCCGCAAGTAGAATGGAATCAACCCGCAGTATTGTGCGGCGTGTGTGGATATGAAATGAGCATCGAGCAGTACATGGCCAGCGGCGATAGATGCCCGGATTGTGGGGCTGCATTTAATCCCGGCTGCAGCAAACATTATCGTTTTTATTTCGCTGGCGCTGTCTGAGCCGCAGTCGATTCAGCCCGATCGCGATTAGCCCAGCATCTCTTCAAGAAACCGGCCACAAATCGCCGCGCATTCTTCGAGAAAGGTGCGGTCTTCGGGGCCAAATGCGTTGAGCGAATGGCTGTCGATGTCGATTTCTCCAACAATTCTTCCGCGCACGCGCATGGGAACGACGATCTCCGACTTGGTTTCGAGCGAACAGGCGAGGTACCGTGGGTCCGCAGATACATCCTTCACAATCACGGTTTCGCCTTGCACGACCGCCGCTCCGCAGATACCTTCTGTGACTGAAATGCGAACATGCTCGGTCGGGGCGCCGTAATACGGCCCAAGGACTAGAACATTCTGGTCGACGGGGTCCAACATGTAGAACCCCACCCAGTGGTAATAGGGCAGCCGCTGGGCGATCCTGTTGACGCAGAACTCCTGAAGCGAAATGAAGTTTTTGGCCGTCTCGGCGGTGCGACGGATTTCCAAGACGATTTCGTCAAAGAGTGGGTTTGCCATTCCGCTATTTTCAGTTACCCGAATCAGGTGAATTTGATGAAGCGAAGGGCCACTGAATTCATGCAGTAGCGGAGGCCGGTCGGCCTTGGGCCATCATCGAAGACGTGGCCGAGATGCGCGTCGCAGAGCCGGCACGAGACCGCAGTCCGAATCATATTGAGAGAAAAGTCTGTACTCTCGCGGACATTTTCCTTCGCAATTGGCTGCCAGAAGCTGGGCCATCCCGTACCTGATTCAAATTTCGTATCGGAGCTAAAGAGAGCTGTCCCGCAACAGACGCAACGATAAAGGCCTTTGTCGTGATTATTCCAATACTCGCCGGAAAAGGGGCGTTCTGTGCCTGCGCGCCGCGTCACTTCGAACGAGGCAGGGGATAACTGCTGCTTCCATTCCGCGTCGGTTTTGACAATGGGAGGTAAAGTTTCGATATCTCCGCGCTGCCCCGTATCAGCGAACTCCACGATCTTGACTTCTTTTGGAGTGTTGCTTTTGGCCTTGACCGCCCCAATTCCATTGCGAAGCTCGAATGCGATCCCCGCAATCGCTGCACCGCCTGCGATGACCAAAGCTCGACGAGTCATTCCGCTGGCATCGCTGTCCGATTTCTGATCCATGATCCCCTCCCAATGATTCATTCATCCGAAGGTAAAGGAAAAAGCCTGTACTCCAGGACTCTCAAATTCAATTGCGAAGATGCGATCGGTGACGGCTCCCTTCTGCCTCACCAATTGATACAGACGATAGCCCGTTACGACGCCGTTGCCCTCTGCATCCGTATCCACGCCATGATTTTCGCCCGGCGCCTGACCGTCAATGGTCACTCGGAAGCGAACCGGCTTACCGTCGGTCGTCGGACCGAGTACAAGGTGCAGGTCGCGGGCGTGAAAATGATACACGATCTTTCCACCAGCCGATTTGAGTTCTGCGATCTGCTGGTGATCGACCCAATCGCCTGCAAGTCCCCATTGATTCAGCCTGGGTTGGGACGGCGCAGTATAGAGTTTCTCCCGGTTCTCCTTGATTCCACCCGGCGATGCGAAGTGTTCTGCCCGTGCATAGCCTATATAGGTTTCTGGAGAGCGTACGTCGTTCGAATCGGCTGCGGCCTCAACGCCTTCCCCGCGAACGCTGACGGCGGTCGCCGGCATCGGCTTCGCGTTCGCCTCCTTCAGGAGCTGCTGAATCCAGCGCTCAGACTGGTCGTAGTTTCCCTCGCCGAAGTGCTCGAAACGTACCCTACCCTTCGCATCGATGAAATAATGGGCCGGCCAGTACTCATTGTGGAACGCATCCCAGATCGCATGGTTGCTGTCAAGCGCTACAGGATATGTAATTCCAAACTTCTGGACAGCTTTTTGCACGTTGGGCAGCTCTTTCTCAAAGTCGAACTCCGGTGTGTGCACTCCGATGACGACCAGCCCGCTGTCCTTATACTTGTCAGCCCAGGCTCGTATGTAGGGCAAGGAGCGCAAACAGTTGATGCACGAATAAGTCCAGAAATCGACAAGAACGACCTTGCCTTTGAGTTCTTTCGCGGTCAGGGGTTTTGAATTGATCCACCCCGTTGCGCCGGATAGGCCGTACAAGGGTGAACTGCCGACAATGCTGGAGGGTTCCTGGGCTACCGCTATTGTTCGATCGGCGAGCGCGCCCCAGCATGCCGCCGCAACGAGCGCCACCGCAATCAACGTACGTCTCGACTGTCCGCGACCGATTTCCATGTTCGCTTAAATCCCCCATGCACCACTATAAATAGTGGTGAGGTGTAATCCCTTGCCAGACGCCCTTTCTGTGAACGCTTTCGAAGAGCACCGCG
>JASIJW010000658.1:0-4670 GCA_030050035.1 Acidobacteriaceae bacterium
CTCGTATCCAACGCCGCTTTATCGCAATCCGGTCTTCGCGAAGCAAGCCGGAACGCTCGCTGGCTGCAGCGGTTGGCGTGCCGGCCAGGACTACGAGCATTTAAACCTGCCGGAGGCCGAGCGAGTTTGCCGTGACGGCGTCTGGCTCAATCACACAGTGTTCCTTGGCGACCGGCGTGATGTGGATGATGTGATCGAAGCCATGAAGAAGGTGCAGCGTCTGGCTTCCACCATCCCCAATCTGCAGACGGTAAGCTAGCAACAGCGGCGCAACCGTTGCCGGAAACGTGCCGTGCAATCTGAAGTTTCACGGAGGGTTGCCGTGTCTGAATTGCTGTTCAGCGAGGCCGCGGACTGGGACCTGTTCGACGTGAATATGCGCGTGGGCTCATCGGGGATCCACGGCGAACTTGCTCTGGATGCCAACGGGCTGCTGCAGGAGATGGATCGCTTTTTTATCCGGCGGGGGCTCGTCTCGCATTGGGAGTGCGAGGAGTACGATGCTGTACTCGGCAATGAAGCCCTTGCGCGCGAAATCAGCCCACGCATGACGCCAGCCTGGGGCGTTCTTCCCGGAGAGCCCTTTCTGGACCTTCTTGCCGCGCGCAAGCCGATCGCCATTCGCGTCGCACCAGGAACCCAGCAGCTGAACTTTTCGCTTGCTCGCTGGTGCGCCGGCGATCTGTTCGACTATCTGCAGCAGCACGCGGTGGTCACCCTTGTCGCCGGCGCTGACATCGGCTGGCCCGGCGTCGTCACACTCCTTGAGAATTTTCCGCGCCTGCCGCTTGTGGTACTCGAAACTGGCTACCGCGCCGACCGCTACCTTTTTCCGCTGCTCGAGCGCTTTCCCTCACTGCACTTCGACTCCTCGACGTATCTGGCACATCGTCAGTTGGAAGCCTTCGTCGAGAGCCACGGCCCCGATCGCATCTTGTTTGGAACGCGGCTGCCTCTCTACACGCCGGCTTCTACGCTGGGCGTGCTGGCAACCTCGCGTATTTCCGATTCGGAACGGCTCGCCATCGCAGGCGGAAACCTGCGCCGCCTGCTAGCCGCTTCCAGGTTTGGAGGGGTACAGTGAGGTCGCCCATCGCAATTGCCGATTGTCACGGACACCACGGCGTCCATCCCGATTTCCCCGCATACAAGTCCAGTCCAGAAGAGATGATTGCCGTCATGGATCACCTCAATATCGAGATTCTTGCCATCACCTCTACGCTGGGCTGCTATAACGACTGTCCTCGCGGCAACGCAGAAGTCGATGAGGTTCTACGCCGATATCCCGACCGCTTCCTCGGCTATATCACGGTCAATCCCAATCCGCCGGGTCAGGCCATTGCCGAGTTAGAGCGATGGAAGCACTTCCATTTACCACCGCTCATTAAGCTCCATCCTTCAACCCACAAGTATCCGGTCACCGGCAAGCACTACCAGCCGGTCTGGGAGTACGCACATGCCACGGGAGCCGTGGTGCTCGTGCATACCTGGGACTCCGATCCGAACTGTGGACCGCTGCTTTTTCCGTCCATCGCCCGCGCTCATCCCAACGCGCGCATCCTGCTCGGCCATTCAGGTGTTACCTGGCGCGGCTACAATCAGGCGATCGATGCCGCCAAAGCCGCGGACAATCTCTTCCTTGATCTCTCCGGCTCGCAGAACCATCGCCTCATCCTGGAACACTGCGTGGATCAGTTGGGCGCCGAGCGCATCCTCTTCGGCTCCGACCTGCCATTCCTAGAAGCAGCCATGACCCTCGGCCGCGTACTGGCCTCCAACATCTCTGACACAGCGAAGGAGCAGATCCTTCGCACCAATTTCCTGCGTCTGGTGAAACAGCTATGAAGCTTCTGAACTATTACTATGCAGCCGGCAAGCGATCTATGGGCCTGGTTGAAGGTGACCGTGTATTCAACCTCTCCACGGCATCGAATGGGAATGAGGCATTTGCCTCTGTGGGCCAATGGCTGCGTGCCGGCGACGCGGCCAGCCAACGGATCCACTCGCTTCGCGAAGAGCTGATCAAAGGCCAGGCGGCCTCTACACCTCTCAGCGATCTATGCCATGCACCGCTCGTCGAACTCGATGCGCGCATCTTCTGTGTCGGCTTGAACTACGCGGACCACGCCGCCGAGAACAACCTGCCGCCACCAGACTCCCCCATTTTCTTCTCTAAGCTCGCTGCAGTGGTGGTGCCCGACGGCGCGATGGTGCCCCTCCCCGCCGCATCCGAAAGAGTGGACTACGAAGCCGAAGTAGCAGTCGTCATCGGACGAAAAGCCGACCGCGTGAGCGAGGCTGATGCTGCGGGCTGTATCGCCGGCTACACCATCATGAACGATGTCAGCGCCCGCGACATGCAGCGCATGGACAAGCAGTGGTTCCGGGGAAAGAACTGCAACGGGTTTGGCCCAATGGGTCCATGGATGGTCACGGCCGATGCTGTTCCCGATCCGGGTAACATGCCCGTGCTGCTTCGGGTCAATGGCGAATTGCGCCAGAACTCGAATACCAGCAATCTCGTCTTCGCTCCCGCGGCACTCATCTCCATTCTGTCGCAGACCCTTACTCTGCAGCCGGGCGATGTCATCAGCACGGGAACGCCCGCCGGAATTGGCGGCGCCCGCAAGCCGCCCGTGTTCCTGCAAGCCGGTGATTGCGTTGAAGTAGAAGTCGGCGGAATCGGCACCCTCACCAACACCTTCGTCGCCCAGTCGCCCAAGACCTAGCCGCCCAAAACCTAGCCGGGCAACGCGCCACATTTCAGGAAAATTGACACTATGCCGTCGGTTTTTCTTGACAGCCAAAATTGTTTTGTTGTTTTATAGGTAAGTTGATTGTTCTTCTAAATGAACAGGCAGATCCTGATCCAGCGCACCGACACCGACGGCAAACGCCGGATGCAGAGTTTTTCGCTCGACTGTACCCCTGAGTTCACCGTGCTCGATGCGCTGTTTGCCATTCAGCAGCAGCAGGACCCGACCGTAGCCTTCCGCTGTTCCTGCCGTGTAGGCATGTGCGGAACCTGCGGGATACAGATCAACGGCGTACCGCGCCTCGCCTGCAAAACCCGCCTCGCCTCGCTCCGCGAGAAGAGTGTCTACCTCGCACCTCTGCCTCACTTCAAGGTGATTCGCGATCTGGCCGTCTCGTTCGCGACGTTCTTTGAGCAATGGCGCAAGGTGCTGCCCGCCCTGCGTTCGCGCGATCCCGAATCCACGGAGCTGGCGATCATTCCGGAAAACTCACCGTACGCCCGTCACACCAGCGGCAGGCGCGACTGCATCACCTGCGGTCTCTGTTTTTCCACGTGCGGTATTCTCGCGACGAGCAAACAGTATCTGGGCCCGGCCGCGATCAACAGAGCCCTGCTGCGGGTGCTCGATCCGCGCGACACCGCGCATGCCGAACGCCTGAATGTGCTCGACGACACTCGTGACGGCGTCTGGCGTTGTCACACCCAGATGAACTGCGTCGCCGTTTGCCCCAAAGGCATCGACCTCACCCAAAGCATTGGCCTGTTCAAGCGAAGCCTGCTGGCCGGCAAGGCGGAGACCTCATCGTGATTCCGCCGCGTATCTGGGTTCGCAATTACATCTCGCCGCTGCTGGGCGCCACGGCGTTCTATCTGCAGCGCGTTACCGGCGTGCTGTTGCTGGGCTATCTGCTGCTGCATGTGCACACGGTTCACATGATCAGCGGCGGCCCGGCAGCCTTCGATCACGCCATGGAGACGTTCAAGAACCCGCTCTTCCGTGTGCTCGAAATCGGCTTGCTCGGCGTCGTCATTCTGCACGCGCTCAACGGTATTCGCATTGTGGCCATCGATTTCGGAGTCGCCACACGCCGGCAAAAGAAGCTCTTCTGGTGGCTTGCCGGCGCACTGGGCAGCATCATCTTCATCGCGGGCGCCGCGCCCATGTTCCTGAACTCGGTGCTGAGGAGATAACACATGTCGCGCAACGCAGCCGCCTGGTACATGCAGCGCATCACGGGAGCCGTACTGGTTCCACTGCTGATTGCGCACTTCTGGGTGGAGCATTTTATGTCCGCAACGCTGTTGCGCGGCGACCTCACCTACGCCGTCATTCTGCAGCGTATCGCTAACCCGTGGTGGCAGGCCATCGATATTAGCTTTCTGATCATCGCGCTCTATCACGGCCTCAACGGCCTTTATGGCATCGTGCTCGATTACGGAAAGATCGGTCCCCGCGCCGCGCGCTTCGCAGCCATTCTCTTCACAGTGGTTGGCTTCTCCTGGGCCTGGTGGGGCGTCACAGCATTTCGCAAACTATGAACGTCGAGACCATCAACACCGATATTCTGATCCTCGGCGCCGGCGGGGCTGGCCTGATGGCTGCGACGCATGCCCGCACCCGCGCGCCGCACCTCGATATCACTGTCGTAGTGAAGGGCCTGCTCGGACAGAGCGGATGTACGCGCATGGTGCAGGGTGGCTACAACGCCGTGCTCAACCCCGCTGATTCGCTTGAGCGCCATTTCGCCGACACCATCAAGGGCGGAGCTTTTCTCAACGACCAGGAACTCGCCTGGATCCTCGTCAAGGAAGCGCCCGCTCGCGTCGTGGAGCTCGAAAACCGCATCGGCTGTATGTTTGACCGCAACGCCGACGGCACCGTGCACCAGAAGCCCTTTGCCGGCCAGTCGTT
>JASIJW010000659.1:0-2645 GCA_030050035.1 Acidobacteriaceae bacterium
CATTGGTGGACCAGGGATGCCAAACGTCCCCCGCGGACGCTATTCTTCCGGACGCAAGATCTGCTATAAGTTGAGCTTCTTCGGGGCTGAGATTGTTTGGTGGCAAGATCACAAGGTAATTCGGAGCGACAAATCCTGCGGCAACTGCGGCGATCAGGATAAGCGCAGAAACCGCCGTGGCCCAGCGGCGCGCCGGCCAGCGCCCCAGGAACCATCCGGCGACGGCGACAACAAGGAAAATCGAGAGCAGCGCAAGCAGCAGGTTTGCGCCATAGGCCTGCGCCACTACCCACGCGAGCCAGATGGCCGTGCCAAACATGAACAGCGAGACGGCCTGCTTGAGGATCTCCATCCACGCGCCGGGCTTGGGCAGGATGCGCGTCCACGCGGGCCTGAGCGTGAGCGCGAGATACGGCGCGGCGAGGCCGAGCGCGAGCGCGGTAAAGACGGCAAATGTGATAGCGGCCGGCTGCGCGAGCGCGTAGCCAATGGCCGCGCCCATGAACGGCGCTGCACACGGCGTGGCTACCACCACGGCCAGTACGCCGGTAAAGAAGCTGCCCGCGTAGCCCTGCTTTGCTGCCAGCGACTGACCCGTGCCGGTGAGCGTGAGGCCGATATCGAACTGACCCGCAAGCGACAGGCCGAGGAAGAACAGCAGCGCGGCCATGAGCATGAGGAAGACCGGCGACTGGAACTGGAATCCCCAGCCGAGCGTGGCCCCGGTCGCGCGCAGGCCCAGGAGCGCGGCAACCAGCAGCCAGAAGGAAACAAGAATGCCGGCCGTGTACACGAGCCCGTGCAGCCGCAGCCTGCGGCGCTCTTCACCGCCAGCCTGCACCAGCGCCAGCCCCTTCAAAAACAGCACCGGGAAGACGCAGGGCATGAGGTTGAGCAGCAGGCCGCCGACGAACGCGAGCCCCGCGATACGCGCCAATGTTGCTATGGAGTGCGTTCCCGCGCCGGCCGACGTTTCCGCTGCCGCTGTAATGGTCCCCGGCACGGCGGCAATCTGGTAATTGCGCCCGCCGGAGAGCTCGATAACGCCGTTCAGCTTGGCAGGATTCGCGGTAAGGTTCGCATCCTTCTTGAGATCGAGGATGAAACCATTCGCAGTCGGCGTCACCTGCTGCGGAGAAGGATTGTCGATAATCTCCTGGTCGGCAGGGAAGAACGCAGCCTGTTTTTCTGGTTGGCCAGTTTGAACATCAAGGCGGAAACCACTGGCCGTAGGCTGAAAGATTGCATGGTCTGCGGCGGGTAGCGGTTTGGGGAGATTTCCTCCGAGGCGCTGAAAGATGCCTGCATCAGGCTCGAGCAAGGCTCCGCCGGCCGCGCTGCTGACGGTTCGAGTGATCGCAAGATCGGCCTTGCCCGGGATACAGACTTCGCGGCAGACCAGCCAGCTCACATGGGCGCGCAGTGTCGCCGGCCCGGGTTTGGCCTGCGGGCCCGCCGTCAGCGTAAACGGAAACAGGACTTCGTTCTCATAGCCGAAATCCATCAGCGGGCCGAGCGGCAGCCGCTGAGGAGGCGGGAACTGCATGGCGCCGGCGGTGATTCCGGAGGGCAGCGTCCAGGTGATGTGTGGCGGCTCGCCCGAATCACCGGCGTTCTGCCAGTAGACATGCCAGCCGGGTTGAAGCTTGAAGTAAAGGCCTGCGTTGACGGGCTGGTTGACGGGCAGAGCTGGGTTGGGAGCGACAAGCTGTACGTGCAAATGCTCGGCGTCAGCGGAGTTGGCGGCACGCGCCGGAAGCGAAGCGGTCAGCGCGAGCGCGATGCCGAATATGAACAGGATGCGGCGCATGGTGACTGAGGCCTGCTGTATTGGACTCAGTTTACCGGAGGTTGGGTGCAGAATTACCGCACTCGCGCCGCGTGCTGGCGGAAGATGCAGTCGTTCTGCACGCATTTGACGCCGGCGGCCTGGGCGCGGGCTATGGCCTCCTCGTGGATTACGCCGTCCTGCAGCCACAGGTAGGGGATGCCGAGGCGAATGACATCGTCCACAATCGGCGGCACGTGCTTGCTGGCGCGGAAGACGTCGACCATATCGATCCCATTTCCGTTTTGGCAGGCTGCGGCTTGCGCCTCGTCGAGCGCGGCGTAGACGGGTTGGCCGTCGATTTCCTTCAAGATCGGGTTGACGGGCAGCACGCGATAGCCCTGCTGAGCCAGGTAGCGGCCGATGTTGTAGCTGGCGCGTTGCGGCTTGTCGCTCATGCCGACGACGGCGATGGTCTTCGAGTTGCGAAGCATTTCGTCGATGATGTCGTTGGTCATAAGTTCACAGTTCGTGGCTCAGAGTTCACAGTGGATGACTAGAGCGCTAAACATCCAGTTCCTCGTCGGCGCCCGCGGAAACTGCTGTGCCCCGGCGCTTGGCAAGGAGATAGCCGCGCAGGAATGGTTCGAGATAGCCGTCGAGCACCTTGTCGACGTCGCCTACTTCGACCTTGGTGCGGTGGTCCTTGGCCATGCGGTAGGGCTGCAGCACGTACGATCTGATCTGCGACCCAAAGTTGATGTCGAGCTTGGAGTCTTCAAGCTTCTTCGATTCGGCGCGCTTCTTTTCGAGCTCAAATTCATAAAGGCGCGAGCGCAGCATCTTGAAGGCCTTGTCGCGGTTCTTGTGCTGCGAG
>JASIJW010000660.1:0-2785 GCA_030050035.1 Acidobacteriaceae bacterium
CCAAGGCGTTTGCGAATGAATGGGCCTCAAGGGGTGTGAACGTGAATGCCATCGCGCCCGGATACATGGACACTGACAATACCGAGGCTCTGCGCAAGAATCCTGAGCGCGCCCGCCAGATTCTGGAGCGCATCCCGGCAGGCAGTTGGGGAAAACCTGACGACCTGGCCGGCGCGGCGGTATTTCTCGCCTCAGCCGCGAGTAACTATGTGCACGGACATCTGCTGGTGGTTGATGGCGGCTGGCTGAACCGCTGACGCCAAGCTGGCCCAAAAGGTGCCGCAGGGCAAGCGGCAGGAAAGGAACGCCATGAGCGAACGCGATGCGATCTTTGTGCCGGGCGATGCGCAACTGGCAAGCACACCGGAACCGGGGGTGCTGCGCCAGGTGCTGGCTCACAACCCGCAGTTGATGCTGGTTCGGCACCAACTGGAGAGCGGATGGGCGGGCGCGCGCCACAGCCATCCCCATCACCAGATCGTTTATGTGGTCAGCGGCTGCATCCGGTTTGAAGCAGGCGGCAAAAGCTGCGAACTGCGCAGCGGCGACAGTGTTGTGGTGAACGGCGGGGTGGAGCACCAGGCCTGGGCTCTGGCCAACTCGGAGGTGCTCGACATCTTTACGCCATCTCGCGAGGAATATGCACGCTAACGGAAGATTGAGGGACGAGCACGCGTCGTGACCCGATAAGGAGGAAGGACGAATGATGAAGCACTGGAGGATTACCGTCGCAGCGGCTCTTGGGCTGTGCACGGCCATGACGCTGTGCGCGCAAACGACCGGGCAAAGCGGGCCACGCGTGACAGACGATGGCGAGATTACCGGCCTGGCCCATATTGCGCTGCGCGTCAGCGACCTGGACCGCGAGGTGAACTTCTTCGGCAAGCTGGGCTTTGAGGAAGCGTTCACGAATGTGGAGCAGGGACGCATTCTCCAGGTCTTCATCAAGGTAAACGACATGCAGTTCATCGAGGTCTACCCGCAGACCGAATCGACGCAGCCGCTCGGCTTTATGCACGCCTGCTTTGAGTCGGGAGACCTGAAGGCGCTGTACGCGCGCTATTCCGCTGCCGGCCTGCGACCCACGCCGGTGCGGTTGGCTGGCGCCGGCAATCTCCTCATCACAATGGGGGATTGGCGGAATCGCACCGTTGAATTCACGCAGTACATGCCGGACTCGCGCCACATGCGTGACAAGGGCCAGCACCTGGGCGACCGGCGGGTGTCCGACGAACTGCTCGGCTTTGAGCAGCCGGTGGATGATGTCGCAGCGGCACGAAAGTTCTATGAAGCTCTCGGCTTCGATGCCGAGCCGGAGGGCTCAAGTGTCCGTCTGTCGATCCCGGCCAACCCCGATCTGCGGATCGAGCTTCACTCGACGCACGTCAATGACCAGCCGCAGTTCCTGTTTCCCATTGACGACGCCCACAGGGTTGCCGACGAGCTGCACAGCGCCGGCCTAAAGGTGGACCGCGAGAAGAAGCTGGTTTTTGTCCGCGACCCCGACGGCAACGCCTTTGTGCTGCTTGAAACCGGCGAACACAGCCCGAGGCACCTGATTCCGTGGCGCAAGTAGTTCCGCGCGGCGTTCTTACAAGCCCTGCACGCGCAACAGCAGGGCGCTGCCGCCGCCAACTTTCAGGTTGGTCCTGTCGGACGAGAGCACGATGGTGCCGCTGGAGCGGCCGGCGTGCTCGATGCGCAGATTGTTGAATCCGTACGCCCCGCAGGCGCTCGAAGAGAACAGCCACAATGCCTGCGGCTGCCCGTTCCCTTCGGCGCCGCGGCAAGGCCCGTTCGCGGCCGTCTGCGGAACGGCCACGACGCCATACGGCGCGGGCTTACCTACCGGTGTTGTGCCCCGCGCTACCGGCCCGCCGCCGCGATACACCTGGTCACCGCCGATCTGCCGCGTGGTCGCCGTCTCGGGGGTGAGGGCGCGATCGGACATGTCTTCGGGGACCTGCGCCATCTGCACTTCCATGGGCGAGGCCATCGCGCGCAGATCTGTGGAGATGGGGATTCTTTGCCCGCGCGAGTGGACCGCGTCGAAGCGAATTGCTACTGTCGCCGGCCCACTGTTGCCGGAGTTTACCGCGATCACCCTGCCCACCACGCTGGAGCCGCGGCGCACCGTGGTTCCGGGGATCGATTGCATGACTTTCGCATGTATCTGGTCGCCTGCGTGCAGTTTGTCTGAATTAATCCCGTGACTCAGCGCGACCGGAAGCAGCGTTCCTGCCGGTAGGCTGTTCCCGGCGGCGCTCTGCGCTGTAACAGCGCAGGGCAGCGCCAGCAACGCGCCCAATAACCATCCAAATTTCACCGTTTTCATAGCCGAACTCCCTCGCGCCACGGCCCGGCGGCCTGGTCTTTTTCGATCTGTTCCGAAGCGATTGGAGTGCGCCCGCTTTATAGAGGATGCACCGCGGTCTGGATCTCTTTTAGGCTCGCTTAAAAAGGGGACTGACACACCGGAGCACAACCGCCGGTTTCGACCTGCCGGTGCGGATTGTCATATCCTGGTGCGATTTTTTGGGCCTATAATGCGGGGCAGATTTCGGGACCGATGGATTCCACGGTGATAGGGAGGGCTCTATGTCGAAGTCGATGATGCTGCTTTTGGCTGGAGGAGTTTTCATGATGTCTCCGGCAACTGTTCGTGGACGCGTGGCACAGCAGGCCCAGACGCCGGCTACGCAACCAGCTACACAGCCGGCCGCACCGGCGGCAGCGCCCGCGCCGGCATTAGCACCCGCGCAGGCGAATGCCGCAACTGCGCCGG
>JASIJW010000661.1:0-6594 GCA_030050035.1 Acidobacteriaceae bacterium
AGCCGCGGTCACGTCCGGGTCCGGCTTCAGATAATCCGCGGAGAACTGTGGATCGCCGCGGCGCGCCCACCAGAACCAGTCCTGCACGATCATGTCGAGTGGGACGTTTTGCGACCGATATTCCTGCGCTACATCGAGCAATTCCTTCGCCGAGCGGTAACGGTCTTTCGACTGAATGAACTCGTACGCCCATTTGCCGAAGAGCGGCGCGTGGCCGGTGAGTTCGCGATATTTGTGAATGATCTCGTCGATCTCCGGCCCGTAAAGGAAGTAATAGTCGATCGCGTCGGCAGCTTCCGTGCTTAGCTTGAGCTCGGTAGGGAAGCGGTTATCGAACCACGACTTCGATGCTGTGTTCCACAGGATGCCGTAGCCATTGGTCGAGATCAGCAGCGGCACGGCGACGTCGGTATTTGCCTGAGCCAATTCCACCACATTGCCGCGATAGTTGAAGACGCCGCTCTGGTGCTGGCCCAGGCCGTAGAAGCCTTCTGTAGGCGTGGGCTGAAAGCGGTCGCTCACGTGGTAAACCTTTTCGCCGTTGACCGTGTCGGGCGTGTAGACGCGCGTACGACGATCGGATTCGGCGAGCAACTGCTGGCCAGCGGCGTTCAGAAAAGTCAGCTGGCCCGTGGCAAGGCGCAGGTTCACCCTGAGATCGGCAGTGCGCAGCGTGGCTTGGTTCTCGCTCTGCGAAAAGTCGAAATGTACAGGCGTGCAAGGCTGCAGAATCCACGGCTCGGCCGGCGAGGCAGATTTTGCTGCGCCGGGCCCCGCGACAACGTGCAGCACACCCGGTCCGCAGACGCTGATGCGAAGTGTTTCCTCGCCGTAGTGCATCGTCACGCCAGCGGAATCCTGCGTCACAGTCGCCGGCGCGTTATCGGCATACGCAGCGGTCGTGCAAATTGCGACGCAGGCGCACAGCAGGGCGGGGAAGCGAAGGGCTTTCATGCAGGCGCCTCCAGCAATGAGAAAAGAACTGCACAACAGCATACCTCGCGTCGGCGCCGCCGTAACGAAAAGGTATGCTGGGCAGTGCAGCGGTGTATGTCGCGCAAGGGTGTATAAGGAATGGTGCCGGAAAGCTGGTTGCCGGCGCACATCCAAACAGACACATCCAAACAAACACGGCACAGGATAAGAAAACCGATGACCCTGACGAGAAGAGATTTTGTGAAAGCAGGACTGGTGGCTGTCCCAGCCGCGATTCCCGGAATTGGGCTCGCCAAGTTAGCCGCCGAACCACGGCCCGACTCGAAGTTTCACGGAGTGCAGATTGGAATCATCGTTTCGCCGTACAATTTTCCTTCGATCCCTGTTCCCGCCGACCAGCTTCTGCACACTCTGCTGCAGGTGGGCTTGAGCGCCGTCGAAATTCAGGATGTGCGCTGCGAGGTGTATGCGGGCGCGCCCAGCGCACCGCGCGCCGGCTATTCGGGCTCGCCGGGCCAGCACATGTCGCCGGCAGAGCGCGCGGCCATGCGCAAAAAGCAAGCCGAGCAACTGACCGAGTGGCGGCTCAGCAACAAGGCTGCCATCCTGGACAAGTTCAAAACCCTGCACGGAATGTATAGCGACGCCGGCGTGAAGATCTACGCCTTCCGGCTGGCCAACACCAGCATGGACATGAGCGATGCCGAGTACGATTACTTTTTCGAGGCGGCGCGCGTGCTCGGCGCTAACCAGATCACCACCGAACTGCCGGCCGATCCTGCGTTGAGCCAGCGGCTGGGCGACCTGGGCGCGAAGCACCGCACCATGGTTGGCTACCACAATCACACGCAAGTCAATGCGCAGAGCTGGGACACGGCACTCGCGCAGTCGAAGTGGAACGGCATCCAGCTCGACATCGGTCACTATGTTGCCGCGGTCAGCGGGTCGCCAATTCCGTTTATCGAACAGCATCACGATCGTATTACGTCGATCCATTTGAAAGATCGCAAATACGGAACTCGTGGCGGCGCAAACCTGCCGTGGGGCACAGGCGACACGCCGGTGAAAGAAGTGCTGCTGCTGATGCGCGACCGCCATTACACGTTCCCGGCCGGCATCGAGCTGGAGTACAAAATTCCCGAAGGCTCGACGCCCGAAAAGGAGATCGAGAACTGCATCGACTTCTGCCGGAGAGCGCTGAACAGCTAAACGAAAAGCTTAGACGGGCAAATCCTCGGGAGTTACAACTCTCGGGGATTTTTCGTGTGCCGATGCTGCATTGGCGACGGCTATCAGCGGCAGCATCGCGGCCATGACCAGCAGCGTGGCAGGCAAGATGACGAGGCCCACGCGCAAGCTGGCTGTATGAGAAGAGACGATGCCCACTAGCCAGGGAAAAACCGCACCGCCAAAACCGCTGAGGGCGAGCACAAAACGAGAGTCCGAGCTCAGACGTGCGCGCTCGAAAAACTCCGCCAGCGCCAGGGGAAACACAGGAGCGAGCGCCAGGCCAAGCAGCAGCACGGCTGAGACCAGCGGAGCGGCCGAGCGGCAGACGAGAAGCAGCGCCGATGCACCGAGCGCGACGACAATTGCGGTCTGCAGCAGCCTTTGTGGGCGCAGGCGCAGCAAGGCCAGCGGCGCGAGGCCGCGCGCGGCTAGAAAACCGCCCCAGAAGATCGACGATGCAGCGGCGGCAAGCGCGAGCGTGGTTGTTGTCGAACGCAGGATATAGGTGGAAATCCACGCGCCGGCCGTGCTCTCCATCCCGACTTCGAGGAAAAAGAACACGGCGAATAGGGCAATGAGGCGGACGTTGCGGAAGCCCATTGTCTCCGGCGTCACGCGCGGCGTTTCTTTTTGGTCACGAAGGCTTAGCGCTGCGGCCATAGCTGCAACCAGCGCCGTGCCAGCGAGGCCTTCATATACAGCTCGCCAGCCAAACAGCGCAAGCACGCGCGCGGCGAAAAGCGGCCCTGCCATTGCGCCCGCGCTCCAGGTAAAGTTGAGCGCCGTGAGCGTGGCCGCGCGCCGGGCCGGGTAATTGCGGCCGGCGAACAGGTTAATGGCCGTCATGGGCGCGCTTACGGATGCGCCATACAGGAAGGCGACTGGAAACAGGAACGGCCGCGTAGTCGATGCAATGCCTATCGACGTTGCAGCCATGGCAGCCAGGCCGAAGGCGATGATGCGCGCATAATTGCCGCGGCACAGCAGAGCGCCAGTTGCCATGCCGGCATAGACGGCGAAGATTAAGAAGCCAGACTGGCTGTCAGTTAGCGCAAAACTCCGCGCCAGCGACGGCAAAAGCGCGCCCGTGATGGCGCAGCCTGCGCCGGTAAGCGCAAAAACCGGGTGCAGCACCAGCAGCATGGTGCGGCGGGTGAAGTTGAACTTCGACATTGTGCTGACCTTGACGGATAGCGATAGCATTCTGCCGCCATCGAGCCGTAAGCTTGTGGCAACGGATCGCCGAGGGGGCGTGCGATGCGGGCTGCTGTGTTTGACGCAAAATCCGGAACTGCGGGGCAGTGGCTGAGGATTGAAGATGTGCCGCGGCCGGTGCTTGCGCCGGGGCAGGTGCTGCTCAAAGTCGCTGCCTGCGGCGTGTGCCGTACCGATCTGCATATTGTCGAGCGCGATCTTCCTCCGCTGCGTCCGCGACTTATTCCCGGCCATCAGATCGTGGGTGAAATTGTTGAGGGCGACTTGCCGCCGGGCGTGCGGGTTGGCGCTTCCGTGGGCGTGTCCGTGGGCGTGTCGTGGATCGGCGGCGTGGACAGCGATTGCTGGTTCTGCCGCCACGCGATGGAGAATCTCTGCGACCATCCAGTGTTTACCGGCTACACGGTGGACGGCGGCTACGCCGAGTATGCTGCCGTGCGCGCGGATTTTGTTTATCCGCTGCCGCAGGGGCTTGAGGCGGAGCATGCGGCGCCGCTCTTGTGCGCGGGCATCATCGGCTTTCGCAGCTTGCGCGTGGCGGGCGTCGAGCGCGGCGAGCGCGTGGGGCTCTACGGCTTTGGCAGCTCCGCTTCGCTTGCGATTCGCGTTTTGCAGGCGTGGGGCTGCGAAGTGTACGTGGTCACGCGCGGCGAGCAGCACCAGAAGGCTGCCGAGGCGCGCGGCGCAACCTGGGTGGGCGATGAAGACGCGCGGCCTCCGGTGGCGCTCGACCGCGCCGTGACGTTTGCGCCGAGCGGGAAAGTCGTCGTTTCGGCTCTGTCGCATTTGCGCAAGGGCGGGGTGGTGGCCATCAACGCCATTCACCTGGACCAGATGCCGGCCTTCGACTACGACCGGCTGCTTTGGGGCGAGCGCCAGTTGCGCAGCGTGGCGAATATGACCCGCGCCGACGCGCGCGATTTTCTTTCAATCGCCGCTGAGCTGGGGTTGCGGCAAACGGTGACGAAGTTTCCGCTCGAGGAGGCCAACCGGGCGCTCGAAGCAGTGAAGCACGAGACGGCCGATGGGTCGGTGGTGATTGTCATTTAGGCAGCACCGGGGTTACCCCCTCCCCCTCGTCTGAGTGCATGTATCAGATTCTATTGCGTTTAGTTTTTGTTTTCGCGGCGTATGTATCTGATTCGCAGGGGTTTGTTAACAGCTGTTTTGGAATCAGTGGTTTACGGCATAGTCCAGGGGTTGACATAACATCTTTTGGCCTTGTTCCGAATATGAAAAATAGTGTGGCAGGTTTGGGTGTAATTCAAGGCAATGTTTTGGAAGTTTTGGCGGGTAAAACGGGCTTGGACGCCTCTGCGCCTTACCAAGTCGCAGAAGCGGGGCTTGGTGCACCCATTTTGGGCTGATCAACATTGCTGAACTTGGGCCATCTGCTCACTCGCCTCATTTGTCGCCGGAGGCTAGCTCTTGCGATCCGCAGAGAGAGAGGAATTGCATTCACTCTGCACCTGGGCGAACTATCGCGGGATAGCGGGCTCAATTGAGTCTTATCTGCATCCGACCTTCTCAACGATGAACGATGACACAGGAGCGAGCGCCATGATTTCGCGCAGGGAGACGGACCGTCCGAAACCTTGGGCCGAACTTAAGGGGAGTTTGAAGCATCATTGGCAGATCCCATTCCGCGCCTTTGAGTGGATTTGGGAATGGGTTGCCTATGGGCTGGGCAGGTGGAGTTTTCTTGAAGTTGTTCAGGATCTCAGTACCTTTTCTGTGTTGGTTGGGGTGATCTTCTACTTCAGCGAATCCAGGTATCGTGTCATGCAGAGGCACTATCAGGCATGGCAGGTGATCAACACCGCACAAGGAAAAGGCGGCAGTGGTGGGCGAATTGATGCCTTGCAGGAGTTGAATGCCGACAAGGTCCCTCTGGTCGGTGTGGACGTGTCGTCGGCTTTTTTACAAGGCATTCGTCTCGAACATGCCAATCTCCTGCGCGCCGATATGAGCGCAGCCGATCTTCGCAACAGTGACTTCACCGCCGCTAATTTGACATTTGCCGAACTTCACGACGCGAACTTTCGCAATGCCATTCTCGAAAATGTATCTCTTTCGAACGCTGATTTAAAAGATGCGGACTTGGTCGGCGCCGACTTGAGGGGTGCTGATCTTACCCAAGCCGATCTCAGCGGCACGGACCTGCGCCTGGCGGATCTGGCATCTGTGAAATGGAAGGGCGTCAAGAGTATCAAGACGGCGAACATCGCCGGCGTGAAGAATGCTCCCGATGGCTTTATTCAATGGGCGCTACACAACGGAGCGGTGGAAGATGCGAACGCAGAATAGGCGATTTTGGTCTCCGGATCGTCGGTGGTTCAGTCGTTCCCGCCCTAGCAAAGCTAGGACGGGGCGCCCCATCTTTACAAGGACGCAGAGTCAGGAGAGTTTGGACCGGGCCACCCGCCGGTGGTTTCACGAACTCTGACGAGCATCCCAGGCTTGCTGCATGGTCTTTTCAAACCCATCTGGATCGCGGCGAATCAAATTCCAGACGTTTTGGGAACGGTCGTCCGCGCGCACATGGTCCACACCGTCTCGGATTCCTTGTAGTGTTCGCTCTGCGACCTGCCGCGGTGGGGTCTTTGGTTCATTGGCGGCTGCCAGCTCCGAGGCCATATCTGTATCAATGAAGCCGGCATATACACTCACGACCTGCGTTCCCTGGCTCCTGAGTTGTATGCGAGCGGCGTCCGATACGGCCAGCTCCGCATGCTTTGAAGCACAGTAAGTGGCATTGAATGGATACGTGAACCAACTCACAACCGAGAGCATATTGGCGATTGCGCCGCCTCCGTTGCGTGCAAGAATGGGAGCGAAAGCTTGAATCATCGCGAGTGTGCCAAAGACGTTCACGCCCATTTCGCGGCGCATTGCGTCAGCTGAATTCGCGGCGAGCATCGTTGTATTCAGCATGATGCCGGCATTATTGATGAGAAGATTGACATCACCGCAGAGCCGCGTTGCAGCAGCTATGTCAGCCGATGAGGTGATGTCCAGCGTCAAATGGGTCACGCGAGGGTCGCCGGTCTCCAAGAGTTGACGCGCTCCCGCATATACCTTTTCCGCTCCCGCTTCAAGTAACGCATCAACATAGGCTTTGCCGAGGCCACGATTCGCCCCAGTCACGAGAGCAACGCTACCTTCGATTTTCATGAAATCCCTCCTGCATTTCGATCTCTTGATTCGGGCCGC
>JASIJW010000662.1:0-9027 GCA_030050035.1 Acidobacteriaceae bacterium
CGTTCAAAAGAATGAGCAACGATGGCATGTTCCCACGGAGTGCCTGAAGCCCGTCGACACGGTCGGTGCTGGGGATAGCTTCAATGCCGGGTTCCTGACTGCCTACCTGAAGGGCAAATCACCGCGCGACTGCGCAGCCTTTGGTAACCGCACGGCAGGATTTTCAACCCAGAGCCCCGGCGGCACTGAGTCTTTCCGCGATGGGGCTCTGCTAGAAGGGTTTCTTACCTCATCGCGCATGCCGCCGCTTTGACATCCTACGCATTCTCATGATCATATGGTTTCGTAACACATCGCATACTTATTCCCGTGTCTGATGGGCTCGTTCCGCTTTTTCGTACGCGTAACCAGGAGCCTATCGAAGATCGAGTGATGAAACGAAAAATAGCTGCGAGTGTACCCGCGTTGCCAAACCACGGCCATATGCTGGTCGACGAACGGCAGCAACACATCCTGTCTATGATCCAGACACATGGCAGGGTTCTAGTAGGGGAACTCTCCCGTACACTGAACATTTCCCAGATTACCATTCGCAAAGATCTGGATCATCTGCATTCGCAGGGACTGATTCAGCGCAGTCATGGTGGCGCCTTGCGCCTGCAGTCAGGGGCATTAGTCGATCCGACTCTGCAGGTGAAGCAGAAACAACATTCTCCCGAAAAGCAACGGATCGCCGCGGCGGCTGCCAAGATGGTTCAGGAAGGCCAATGTGTCATGCTCGATTCCGGAACCACAACCACAGCGGTGGCACAAGCGCTGAAGCAGTTCAATCGTCTGACGGTCATCACAAATGCCGTGAACATTGCCACGGATCTGACCGGAACCGATTTCGACGTGATTCTCATCGGCGGTACGCTGCGCAAGAATTCCTTCTCGCTCGTGGGGCCGCTAGCCGAAGATGTGCTGGAGGAGATGCACGCGGACATTTTGTTTCTCGGAGTTGACGGATTAGATCTGGAGATTGGGTTAACCACGCCGAACTTTCTGGAGTCGCGTGTGAACCGGGCTATGGTGGCAGCTTCAGGGCGAGTGGTCGCAGTCTGTGATTCATCCAAATTCAACCGCCGCAGCCTGTCCAGAATTGTGCCCTTATCGGCTATCCACTGCGTGATCACCGACAAGGATCTGCCGGAAACCATTGCGGCGGAACTACGCACGCAAAACATCGAGGTGATTTTGGTTTAGTAGCTGCGTAGTGTGCGTTGACCTGAGCAGTGCCGGTATGCGGGGCCACATCCGGCAGTGCGTCGGATGCGGCCGCTTAGAATCTGTCAGTTCGCAGCCTGATAGCGGCGATTGCTTGCCGGTTCAAATGTCGTTGGAATATGCCCGGAGACCTGAATCTGGTAATGCGCTTCGGCGGTTACACCGTCCAGGCCTTTAGCCGTGAGATGCACGTCATAGTTTCCTAGTTCGGTATAAGCATGATTTACTTCGCTGCCGTCGACACTTACACCGTCTCCGAAATCCCAGTGATAAGAAAGTACCGGATTAACTTCCGCGCACTTCGCAGAGAAGCTTAGGGTAGCGCCTGCATCCCCTGCAGAGGGATGTTGGACGGTCAGCTCGGGAGGAGCCGGCTCAAATCGGGTGTCGATGATTTTAATCATGCGCACCGAGTGAGCGGGCTGATGCAGCCTCAGGATGCTACCATGCAGAGCGGGCGTTTCTTTGCTGTCCAGAACATTGGTAGCCACATAACTGCCCGTCGCAGGCAGACCGATAGTGGCAAGATCAATCGAGTGATCCCGGTCGACCTCCGTCCAATTGAAGACAGTGAGGATGCTCTGCCGGCGGTCCTCTTTGAGGAGAAAGATGCTTGGCTGCTGGTCCGCGGCTGCATAGTTCATAAGATCGAGCGGTAGAGACGCGTTGCCGAGCCGAATCATGTCGATGAGATCCTGATTCTCGATAAGAGCGAGACGTTCAGGATCCTTCGTCAATGCGGGCAGGTCATCTCCGATTTCGAACATGCCGCCAGAAACAGCGGCCAGAGCAATGGAGACTTCGGCTTCATTTAAAGTCAGTGGCTTGCTGCTTTCGTGCCATGACTGGTCTCGAATCGTCTGGGTGGAGACCGTAAATGCATCTGGGTCAGCGACGAAGTAGTTGCGGTTCATGAAATAGCGCGCGGCAATTCCAGTAGCAGCATCTTTACTGGCTCTAAAGGTATGGCCCGTGTCCTGCGAGATGCGGCCATAATCGACCATACCTACCGGGTTGAGCATGGGACTTCCGTCTTTGTCCAGATAGACGTCGTTACCGACAGCATCACGGATGATGCCCAACCCGATTCGCTGTGCCTGAAGCGCGGTGGTGTTGCGTTTATAGTAGTACCCTTCCACCGCACTGGCGTCCATGAAATCAATCTTGATATAGCGAATGCCCCAGTCCTTGGTCATCGTGGAGTAGGTCTGATACAGGTATTTCGCGGCCTCTGGATTGGTCGTGTCCAGGATGTAAACTGGATCTTTGTTATCCACCACCGTGCCGACATGGATCGGTTGGCCGGTCGCATTCTTCACCAACCAGTCCTGGTGATTCTGGTAGACCCAGGAGCGGTCCGAAACTTCAAAGGGAGCCGTCCAGATTGCAGGAACCAATCCCAGACCATGGACCTTGTAATAGACGGATGCCAGGCCGTGCGGGAAGAGAGTCTCGTCGGGCGTGGTGTATTCGCCGCGCGCGTACTGGTAGCCTTCGTCGATGTGGAAGATGTCATAGCCAAGCGACTTCAGGTGTTCGGCTTCCCATTGTGCATTGGTGATGGCAGTGCCTTCGTCGAGGCCAAAGTAGTATGCGGTCCAGCTCCACCATCCCATCAACGGTGGCGCCGAGGTTCTCGCGTGATGAATTTCTTTGATCAGAGAACCGTAGGTGTCGAGCTGCCGGTGATAATCTGTCGCGAGACTAAAGAGCACCTGCTCGGCTGACAACTCTCCGCCTGGATTCACCGGAAGGCTTAGCTGCACCTGGTCTCGTGCGGGAGAATGTCTGAGGGAATACTCGGTCTGCAGCTCGGTCGTACCGGTTGAATCAATTTCATAGTTCGCGATGCGGGGTTGCGCGCCCGACGAAGAGGCAAGCTGCAGGCGGAGAACGGTGACGAGGCGGTCCGAAGTGAGTGCGCCGAAAAAAAGGCTCTCATGACTGCGCAGGTTGTAGATCAACTGACTGCCCACTGCACGATGCAACTGGTTCTTCGTATCGGCCAGGTCGTGGATGGTGATGGCAGGCGCGTCTTCGCTCCAACTATCAGAAAGAACGCGGTCAGCTGAGGCTGGACCTCCAAGATCTACTATCGCTCCTTCCGTCGCATCCAGGGAACGAATGTCTTCAACGTGGATGACCCTGGAAGTCGTATTGCGTACTGTGACCTGAATATCGCCGAAGGGCTTGGACGCATAGGCGCGCAGACGGTAGATCAGGTCCGGCTGTCCGGCCACGCCTGTATACCTCACCTGCCACTCTGTTGCCTGTCCCAGATAGCCGTTCGTCTCCGATTGGCTAACTTCGTGGCGCGGATAATCGCGGGCATGGAGCCATCGGCCATCCACCTGAACGGCGGCTCCGGCGCGCAGAACATCGGCGCCCGACCCTGGGAAGGCCACCGCGTAGCTACCATCGTCCTTGTTCACCTTGATTACTAAAGCGTGATCTTCGCCAAAGCACCGCGTCAGAGGAGATGCGATGGCACAAACGGCCAGTAGCAGCGCTCCCATCCATTTCGAATCGCATAACCAACCGCGTTGCCCCACAAAATCCATCTTCACACTTTCCTCCCTTGCGTTCGACAGTTGCGGCTGATAGCGGATTGCCTTATTCGTAATTACGATCAACAACCAAAATGGCGCCTGGAGAAGCCAGCGCGGTGAAAAGCATCGATATCGAAGTAGCGGTAACGGTCCAGGCAAAACAGGTCCGGGACCGAACGGTAAACGACGGGCGTATCGAAGAGACAGCCCAAACTCCTAACGGCGTTCCGACTCACTACGGCAGAGGACCCCGAAGGCGTCAGCGCAGCGGCGATTTGCGAGACCATCTGGCTGCGCATTCCATTGGTTTGGGCACCTACACGTGTTCTTTCCTGATCGCTGCTCGCACCCATTTGGCTAATGACCCTGGGCAACCTCGAGACCAAGGTAACGAATTAGTTTGTATATGAATGTTTACAATCTTATAATTTGCGTGTCAAGGCAAAAAAGAAACCAAGTACTGCGAGAACCTACCTTTCTCCCGCATCAAATCTCGATACAATCGCGAAAAAGCTCCCAAAAGATAGTCAGTTGTAGTAAGCTTGCGTATTGTAGTGTTTAATTCCGTTTTATTGTGATATTACTGCGCAAAGCAATATACCGACGCGGAAGGAGACTGACGAGTGGATTCTCTATCGGCACTGCTGAGCGTCCCCGTCGGCCAAATTCTCGCGCACGCCTGGAGGATTGAGGAATTTGAAACGATTCTGCACGCGCTGGTCAAGGCAGCAGAGGAGTTCCTGCCCCGCGCCGCTACGCTTGGTTCCGAACTGGCCCGCAAAGGCTGCAAGCGAGCCTGCATCGTCGGCTCCGGTGTGCTCGCGGGCACTGCAATTGAATGTGCCCTTAAGCTCCCGGAGTTGACTGCTGGGAAGGTTCAGACTATGGGGCGACCAACGCTCGAATTGCGTCACGGCCCCATTGCGGCGCTCGATCAGGAAACGCTATTCGTGGGCCTTGTCTCCACTCAAACGCAGCGGCGACAGTACGAGATAGATTTGTTGTGCGACATCGGAAGCAAAGAGCTGGTGCGCACGCGCGTAGCCGTAGCCACTGCACCGAATGGCCTGAGCGCCGATGCCGACTATGTGCTCACACCTGATCGCACTTATACGATTCCCGATCTATATCGGCCCGTTCTCGACGTGATCTTTGGGCAGTTGCTTGGGTTGTTTGCGTCCATCCAGGCCGGACTGCACCCCGATAATCCAAGCCCGAACGGCGTGATCAGACGCGTCGCGCAGAACGTCAGCATTTATTGACTCAAATTGGAGAATAAAAATGTCTACCTATCTTTCTGAGCTTGCGCAGCGACGCCAAGGGTCGGATCAGCGCGGCATTTACTCCGTCTGCTCCGCGCATCCGTGGGTACTCGAAGCTGCGATGCGACGCCATCTTTCCGTGTCCGGCCCCCTGCTAATCGAGGCAACCTGCAATCAGGTGAACCAGTACGGAGGTTACACCGGAATGACACCCGCTGACTTCCGCGACCTAGTCCACCGGATTGCAGCGAAAGTTGGTTTTCCGCAGGAGCGTATCCTCCTCGGAGGCGACCACCTGGGCCCATTTCCCTGGCAGCATCTAGAAGCGGAAGTAGCTATGGCAAATGCTTGCGCGCTGGTAAGTCTCTTTGTGCGCGAGGGGTATAGCAAGGTGCACCTTGACGCGAGCATGTCCTGTGCCGATGATCCATCTCCACTGCCGGGCAGGGTGATCGCTGCCCGGGCTGCAAGATTGTGTGCCGCCGCGGAGTCCGCCGCAGGAGGAAGCCAGCCGGTGTATGTGATTGGCACCGAGGTGCCCACGCCAGGTGGATCCGTGGACGAAATGGAGATGTCGGTCACTTCGCCCGATGCAGCAGAAGAAGCTCTCCGGCTGCACCAGGCAGCCTTCGCCGCGGCCGGCGTTGGGAATGCCTGGGATCGAGTCATAGCTTTGGTGGTCCAGCCGGGGGTGGAGTTTGGAAATGAGAGCGTCGAAGACTACCGACCGGAGAGAGCTGAACGGCTGTCAGCGATGCTCGCGAACCACCAGGGCCTGATTTTTGAGGCGCACTCTACCGATTACCAGAGGACGGCGAGTCTTGCTGCTCTGGTGCGCGATGGCTTTGCGATTTTGAAAGTTGGGCCAGGACTGACCTACGCAATGCGCCAGGCTCTCTTTGCGCTGGCAGACATTGAAGAAGCATGCGTCCCAGCCGGGAAGGCATCCGGCTTTAGACACCGCGTAGAAACAGCCATGCTCGCCGATCCTCAGCAGTGGCAGAAGCACTATCCAGGTACTCCGGAACAGCAATATAGGCTTCGTGTCCATAGTTACAGCGATCGCATTCGGTACTACTGGATACGCGAGGGCGTCAAGCAGGCGGTGAAGGACCTCCTCTCCAATCTCGAGCGCTCGGGAATTCCAGAGATCCTGCTGAGCGATTCGTTGCCTCTCCAGTACCATAAAGTTCGCGCGGGAGAACTTTGCAACCAGCCGTTGCCGCTGATTCTCGATGCGATCGGCTTTGCTCTCGATCCATACATCGCTGCGTGCCGTGCGTGAGCAAGTTCCAGAACCGAAGCACAAGTTTTCAATGTTTTTTGAGGTAGGATGACCCAGAAAGTTCAGGCATCGAGCCCACTGCCCCATGGGCATCTACGGCGTTATCAGCAGCAAGACGCATGGACATGTGTCACCCCATCCTGATTGCCACGAAAGGATGTTAACAGACGGGATGAGAAGGCCGGTCTTCGGCGGGATGCGCTAAGCTCCCAAATTATCGACGCGCTCGAAGCGCGCGAGACAAGGAGACCAGAATCTGGAAGCCTACCACAACCGCAGGTCTTCGCATGAGGAAAATGCAAGATCAGAAATTGACCGTTGGACTAGATCTTAGTGATCGTCGAGCTTCTGCTGTGTTTTGAATGGGGTGGGCGACGTGATTCTGGACATGTTGATCGAAGTAAAATCCTCCCGAGATGTGCCACAGTGATGCAGCAAAGTCAAACCCACGCATCGACCGCGCCTTCCGCCGATGGTTCAGTTCCCCTCCATCGCACACTTGGCTTGTGGAACCTGATCATCATCGGGATGGTGATCATCCAGCCAACCGCGCCCATGGGGATCTACGGCGTGATCAGCAACAAGGCCCACGGCCACGTCGTCACAACCATCCTCATCGCCATGGTCGCCATGCTGTTTACCGCAATCAGCTATGGCCGCATGGCGCGTGTCTACCCCAGCGCTGGGTCGGCATACACCTATGTGGGCCAGGAGATGAGTTCCGTTCTCGGCTACGTAGTCGGGTGGGGCATGGTCATGGACTATCTACTGAACCCGTTGATCTGTACAGCCTTTTGCGCAAAGGCCGCAATGAATATTCTCCCCGGACTGTCCTATTATGTCTGGATCCTGATCTTCGCTGGCTTTTTTACGTGGGCAAATCTGCGCGGAATCAAAACTTCAGCGAAATTGAATGAAGCCCTTTGCGCCGGAATGGTGATCGTCGTCCTCATTTTCCTTGGTGCCGTAGTCCGGACAGTTTGGGGCGTTCACCACGATCCCGGATTCTTCACCCATCCGTTTTATCAGCCGGACACTTTCCATCCCACAAGCATCTTTGCTGGCACATCCGTCGCGGTACTCACTTACATCGGCTTCGACGCTGTGTCCACGCTGTCAGAAGAGGTGGAGAATCCGCGCCGCAATATCATGCTCGCCACCATTCTAGTGTGCCTGATCACCGGACTTCTGTCTGGGCTGGAGGTATATGCTGCGCAACTCATCTGGGGATCGAAGCCGTTCCCGAGCGATCAAGTCGAGTCGGCTTTTGCCCTGCTCTCACGTCAGGCGGGCGGCGTCATTCTCTTCCAAGTCATCAATTTTACGCTGCTCGTGGCTAACATGGGTTCGGGTATGGGCTCGCAGCTTGCAGCCGGCCGGCTCCTCTACGGCATGGGTCGCGGAAATGCGCTTCCCAAGGCCTTCTTCGGCGCGATCGAACCGAAACATCGCGTCCCGCGCAACAACATTCTGATTGTCGGGGGTTTCGCGCTGGCCGGAGCTGGCATTCTTGAATTCCTCGCTCCCAGGCTTGGGGGGGGCGCATATGAGATTGGTGCCGAAGCACTGAACTTTGGCGCCTTCATCGCATTCATGGGCGTCAATGCCGCATCTTTTGTTCACTACTGGCGACATGAGAAGATCAGGAGGCTAAGCGGGAGCATCGTGCCTATCCTTGGTTTCCTGATTTGTGGCTTCATCTGGATCCACCTCAGCCATCCGGCTCTATTGCTGGGCGCTGTATGGATGGCAGCCGGAATCACTTACGGCGCATTTCGCACGCGCGGTTTCCGAACCGAGTTGGTCAGCTTCGAGATTCTTCCAGACGAGACCTGAGCAGCAAACCTGTGTTCATACCGATGGTACGTCGTCACGAGGAGCGGCATATGTATCCTAGCGGCGCCAGCTACACCAGGAGTAAGTATCTCCCGACAGAGCCGGGGGCTTTATCGATGTGAGCCGCTCAAAGCGGCTGTACTGGTCGCTAACGCGGCCCTGGTTGATATGCGCCACCTGACGGTGGCAGGTCATCGCCACAGGTTCATTTGATTTAATCGCTGGTCTTCCTGCCCCTGCGTACGGATATAGTCGCGGATCGTGGCTTCGTCCAGGCCCACCGTGAACACGAAATATCCCCGCGCCCAGAAGTTTTGCCCGACGTAATTCTGCTTCCGATCGCCATAGTACCGCGCCAGATAAATCGCGCTCTTGCCCTTGATCGCTCAGCAGGTGGCCTTCCTCGTAGTTTCGGAAACCAACTTTGAGTTCGGAAATCAGAACACTTTCATCTGTATCAATGAGACATTGCCGGCAGCTCTGGTGGCGGGGCACCCGATAGACGACACGAACGAATCTTATGGTGCGTCATCTATGCAATGTGCGGAGAGACTTGCGACGTGGATTCTGCCTTTGCGACTGATCTAGGCGCTGGCTGATGTTATGGTGCACAGCGGTGTGCCGGAATATCTACGCTCAGACAATCGGCCCGAATTCGTGGCCAAAAACCTACGCCAGGGCCAGTGGTTGATCAACACTGGCGCCAAGACACTCTACATCGAACACGGCTCTCCATGGGAGAACGGCTATTGCGAATCGTTCGACTCGAAGCTCAGAGACGAGTTCCTGAATGGCGAACTCTTCTACTCGATCAAGGAACTGCGTGTCTTAGTGCATCACTTTCGCGAGTTTCCCCGCATCGGCTGGCGCAAGTCCGCAGTCTCGCTAG
>JASIJW010000081.1:0-5150 GCA_030050035.1 Acidobacteriaceae bacterium
TTGGAGACGTAGTCGCCATACATCGGCGGAGTGTAGCCGTAGTTGTCGCGGTTGTAGGCGATGTGGGCTTCATTGACCACAACAGGCGAGAAGGTGTGCGTGTAGCCAAGGTCAAAGCCGCGCGCGTGCGTGGGGTTGATGCCCGTGCCCCCGCCCGCTGGCAGATTCTGGAACTCTGAGGTCTTGGTGTTGACCGAGTTGTCGTAGCTGTAGCGAACGAAGGCAACGTCCCTCGAGCTTGGAATCCAGTCGAAGCGCACATCGAAGGTGTTGTAGCGGTTGGCTTCGGTTTGCGTGTCGAGGTAGTTGTTCAGGTAACGATCCGTGCGCGTGGGCGTGGGGTAGGCGTTGAGGTAATTAACCGCAGCGGGATTCAGCCGGCCGGTGGATATGACGTTGGGTGTTCCTCCGTTGGCGCCGAACTGCGAAGGGCCGCCCACATTACCGCAGGTCGTAGGATCGAAGATCCAGCCTGCCTGCGCGCCCGAGGTGGTCTCGCCAGCTAGTGGGTTCCCGTTGGAATCGACGCCTGGGTAGCAGCGCGGATACTGCGTTTCGATCTGGCTTGTGCCGGGACCGTTTGCGCCAGCGGGATTCAGCAGCTCAGTAAAGTTGCCCTGCCTCATGAGGGTCGTAGGAACTGTAAGGTAATGCGGCGAAACGGCCAGCACTTCGCGCAGCGCCTGATAGTCGCCGAAACCGAAGAGACGGTTTTTCAACACCGGGCCGCCGATCGAAAACCCGGGCTGGTTGCGGAGGAATCCGCCTGCGGGCGTTTCCGGCGCGCCGTCGAAGCGATAACCGGGATTCGAGTCGAAGCTGCGGTCGCGATAGAACTCGAAAACAGATCCGTGAAACTGGTTGGTGCCGCTCTTGGTGGAGCTGATGACGATGGCTCCGCCGGCGCGGCCGTACTCAGCAGGAGCAATGTTGGTATTAACCTTGAACTCCTGCGTCGCGTCGATGTTCGGGAAGAAGAGAATGGTATTGACCAGGCCGTCGTTGTTGTCCACGCCATCCAGAATGTAGTTGTCGGCCTGTGGGCGCAGTCCGTTCACCGCAAGGGCCGCGTCGCCGCTCTCGTTGTAGCGCGCCGTCTCGGTGTAATTGCTGCTTCCGCCGCCGCTTGCTTCGTCGCCATAAGCGCCGCGGGTCACGCCCGGCGTGAGCAGCGCAAGCTGAGTAAAGTTGCGTCCGTTCAGGGGCAGATCTGTTACCTGCTTGCCCTCAATGGTCGCACCCACCGTAGCATCGGAGGTGTCGACAAGCGGGGCTGCGCCCGTTACCTGCACGGTGGTGGCCACGCTGCTCGGCTTAAGCTGAAAAGCCACAGTCTGCGTGGTCGTCACCGTAACAGTGACGCTCGCGGACTCACTCTGAAATCCGCCGGCGCTGATCACCACGACGTAGTTGCCACGAGGCACGGCGAGGATCTTGAACTCGCCCGAGCCGTTTGAGACCGCGTTGAGCTTGAGCCCGTCGGCGGAGTTGGTAGCAATCACCGCCGCCCCAGGAATCACGGCGCCAGTGGAGTCGGTTACAGTTCCCACGATGCTGCCGGTATCGGACTGGCCGTGCAGCCCGAGCGGCGCCATCACAATGAGTATTGCGGCGAGCGCGATCCATAGCCGGCTGACGACGAGTTTGGACACGAACCTGCCTCTGTTCAACATCACAATGTCCTCCAGAATTTGTTTTGACTGGCGTTGATTTTGTCGGAGTCCGGCGGCAGCCAACGCGAGCTATCCGCAACCATGGTCGAGGAAACGCGTTCCGAGGGACATTGGTCAATCCACAGCAAGGCAATTTGTAATCAATCATTCATCAACAGTTAAATATAACGTTTTTAGTAGCTTACAGGAACATCTCTACAGGTTCATGTCCGGTGGATTGGCGAAAACAGGCCTTTCACTCCTTTCATTTTTACCTTAAACTTCAGAGTCGGAGCTTCTAACAGATGAGTACCACAGTGCGAAAGGAAGGGCTGCGCCGGGCGCAGTTCGGCATTTTTGAGGCCGACCTGGAGGCGTGCGAACTGCGCCGGTCGGGAGTGCGAGTCCGGCTGCAAAGCCAGCCTTTCAAGCTGCTGGCTGCATTGCTCGAGCATCCGGGCGAAGTGGTTTCGCGCGAAACTTTGCAAACGGAGCTGTGGGGTTCAGATACCACCGTCGATTTCGACCACGGCTTGGGCATCGCCGTGAACAAACTACGCGACGCCTTGGGCGACTCAGCCGAGAATCCCCGATTTGTAGAGACGCTGGCCCGGCGCGGCTATCGCTTTATCGCCCCGGTTATACCGCTCGATCCGGCGCCGGCGTTAGGGCTGCCAACCACCGCGCCAGTTGTTCCGGTGGCCGCGCCTTCGCGGGCACGCTGGTGGCTCACCGGCACGCTGGCCATGCTCTGCCTGATTCTTGCGCTAGTGCTCTTGCTGCGCCCGCCGGATCGCAAGCCTTACCGCATCGCCCAGGTCACTTTCTCCGGCCACGTGCTCACCAACGACCTGGATGTCGAAAGCTTTTCGAGCTCGGCCAGTGACGGCACGCGTCTATATTTTTCGCACATGGATAACGGCAATCCCGAGCTGGCCGTGGCGCTCGCCGCGAACGGCGAGATTAGCCGCATCCATCTGCCCTCGGAGATCGGCGCACCGCTCATCGGGTCGCTTTCGCCAGATGGTTCCCAACTCATTGTTCGCAGCCATCTGCAGCCGGAGCCTGAGCAGCCGCTGTGGATCGTCCCTACGCTCGGTGGCGACGCTCGCCGCGTGCCTAATGTTCTGGCCCATGACGCCACGTGGATGCCTGATGGCCATCATTTGCTCGTCGCCAGCGGCAATCAGCTCATCAAAATAGGTGCAGACGGCAGCGACCCGCACCCGCTTCTGACCACGCCCGGGCTCGCCTTCTGGCTGCGCTGGTCACCCGACGGCAAGCGCCTGCGCTATACCGTCCGCGACCCTAAGCAGCAAACCTCCGCACTGTGGGAAGCAGCAGCGGACGGTTCGCATGCGCATCCGCTGCTGCCAGGCTGGAGCCAACCCGCCAGCGACTGCTGCGGAAGCTGGACTCCTGACGGCAACAACTACGTCTTCCAGTCTTCGCATACCGGGCACAGCGAAATCTGGCTGTTGCGCGAGAAGCCCTGGTACCTGGCTGGCGGCCCGCCCCGCCAGATCACCAACGGTCCGCTCGAGTACCAGGCGCCCAACACGGCTCCCAACAGCGATCGCATCTACTTCATCGGCGCCAGCCGGCAGTATGAGTTGCTGCGCGCCCTGCCGCACTCCACATCATTTACTCCGGTGGATCCCACCCTGGGTGCAGCAGAACTGGCGCGATACTCGCCGGATGGCAAGTGGGTCGCGTGGGTCAACGCCGCCGATCATTCTCTATGGCGGAGCCGCATCGATGGCAGCGAGCGCGTCGAGCTCACCACCGCCCTACAACAGATATTCGCTATGAAGTGGTCGCCGGACACGCGTCGGCTGGCGGTGATGGGCGAGGAGCCAGGCAAGCCGTGGAAGATTTATCTCATCGACTCAGAAGGCGGCAAACTGACGCCAATTTTGAATGAAGATCGCAACGAGGCCGACCCCGACTGGGCGCCCGACGGCCAGTCCATCGTCTTCGGCCGTCCTCCAACTCGCATGGATAGCACGCAGCCGAAGGCGATCTACATCCTGAATCTGGCAACGCACCAGACCACAAAAATTCCCGGATCGGAGGGCCTCTTCAGCCCACGTCTTTCGCCGGATGGGCGCTACATCGCCGCCATGCCCCTCGACCAGAAGGCCCTCATGCTCTACGATCGCAACGCCGGCCGCTGGACAACTCTCACGCAGCAAGGCGTGGGCGATCCGACGTGGTCCCACGATGGGCGCGAATTGTACTTCCAGGACTTTCTTGCGCTGGGCAAGCCAATCTACAAGATTGCGGTGCCGGCAGGAAAGCCTGAACGCGTAGCCACTATCGACAACCTGTTGCCCATTGCCGCCACCGACTACCGGCTTATCGGCTTGGCGCCCGGCGACCTGCCCATCGTCACCGCACGGATTCCCGCGGTCAATTTATATGAAATTGATTTGAACGAACGGTAGGCAGTGGCTACGACGGTCATTTCTCGTCTTGTGCTCCAGTAAAGGCCGCTACCAGTTATACGCAGATGTATCCCGGTTGCGACCGAGGCTGAACAAGGTTTTAGACGGCCGGAGGAAATTTTCAAACTTCCGGCGAGTGGAAAAGCTCATGAGAGTCCAGCGGCGAACCATGGTGATCTGGGTGATCGCAGCGGTAGTATTGTGTCTTGCGGCTGCCGGATTCGCGGTGTGGAACGCACAGCGAGCGTTGAGCCGGTCCGAAAACGCGCTTCGTTCCGCCGGCGACTTACCCTTCACGGTTCACGCGGTTTCGTCCTTTCCCAATCCCGGTTTTGAAAGTATGCCGGCGCCTGGTGTTTTGAAAGCCGGCGCAAGCTTTGAAGGGCGCTTCTATCTCGCCGGACCCGCAGGTCTCTACGCTTACACCGAGGACGGATCGCTTCAGCATATATATAGGTGTGGGCTCGAATTGCCGGCAGCTCCGCTGGGGCAGATGGCGGTGGGCACATTGGCGGACGCTCGCCAGCCGGAACTGCTGATCGCTACGAGCGGCGAAGGCGTGCTGGCGTTCGACGGGCATAGTTTCCGGCAGATTCGCGCTGAACAACCGGAAGCACGGCAGATTACGGCATTGTTGCCGCTCAGCTCCGGCCGCCTGCTGCTCGGAACCGCCAAACTGGGCCTGCTGGTCTACGACGGCAAGACACTGGGCGCCTTCCACTCGACCACGAGCGGTATCTATGTTACGGCCCTGGCAGGAACAGAGTCCGACCTCTGGATCGGCAGCATCGATCGCGGCGTCTTGCATTGGCGCGGCGGGCAAACCACGCAAATTGCAGAAGCTCAGGGGCTGCCCGATGCACGAGTGGAGGCGATTGCCACCCACGGCGATGCTGTTTACGTAGGAACGCCGGTCGGTGTAGCAGAACTCAACGGAAACAAAGTGGCGCGGGTTCTGGCGCAGGGCAGGTATGCGCACGCCCTCCTGGCTCAATCGGGCACTTTGCTCGTCGGCGAATTCGAGGGTGGGATTCTGCCTGTTCAGCTCACA
>JASIJW010000663.1:0-7441 GCA_030050035.1 Acidobacteriaceae bacterium
AGTCGTGCGCTGAGACGGTTCTCCGTTACACCACGGTAAGTTCCGGGGTTCCCTTTTTCGCATAGGGGCACGGCTTACCGTTCAAATGATCTTCAAACTCTTTGCGAAATTTCTTGACGAACGCGATGGTCGGCATGGCGGCTGCATCGCCCAGCGGACAGAAGGTTCGGCCCAGCATGTTTTCGGCCAGGTACTGAATGTTCTTGATGTCGGACTCCTGCCCGAAGCCAGCGTGGAAGCGGGTGAGCGACTTCTTGAGCCAGTCAGTGCCTTCGCGGCAGGGAATACACCAGCCGCAGCTTTCGTGCTGATAGAAGCTGATGGTTCGCAGAGCGAATTCGACCATGCAGGTTTGATCGTCGATGACGACTACGCCGCCCGAGCCGAGCATAGAGCCGGCCTTGCCTACCTGGTCGAAGTCCATGCCGATGTCGATCTCTTCCGGCAACAGAACGGGCGTAGACGATCCGCCGGGCACGACGGCCTTCAGATTCCGTCCACCGCGAACGCCGCCTGCCACCTCGTAGATCATCTTTTTGAGGTTGTAGCCCATGGGCAGCTCGTAGACGCCTGGCCGCTCGACGTGGCCGCTGAGGCAGAACAGGCGCGTTCCGCCGTTGCGCGGCGTGCCGATCTCGGAGTAGGCTGAGGCCCCCATCGAAATGATGTGTGGGACGGTGGCGATGGTCTCGGCGTTGTTGATGACTGTAGGGCCGCCGTAGAGGCCGACGACGGCAGGGAACGGCGGCTTGATGCGCGGCACGCCGCGCTTGCCTTCAAGCGACTCCATCAGCGCCGATTCCTCGCCCACTTCGTAGGCGCCAGCGCCGGTCTGGGTGACAATCTGGAACTCGGTCTGGGTACCGAAGATGTTGGTGCCGAGAAAACCGCGCGCATAGGCGTCGGCCACAGCCTGCTCGACGATCTTGAGCAGATAGCGATATTCGCCGCGCAGATAGATGAAGCCCGTCTTTGCGCCGATGGCCAGGCCGGCGATGATAGTGCCCTCGATGACCGCGTGCGGATCGTGCAGGAAAATCAGGTGGTCCTTGCAGGTGCCGGGCTCGCTCTCGTCGCCGTTGACCAGGACATACTTGGGCTTGGCCGACTGCTTGGGGACGAAGGACCACTTCATGCCGGTCGGGAATCCTGCGCCGCCGCGGCCACGCAGGTTCGAGGTCTTCATCTCGTTGATGATCCAGTCGGGACCCTCGGCCAGCGCTTTTTTGACGGCCTGATAACCGCCGAGCTCAAGATAGTGGTCGATATTGGTTGCGCCCTGGCCGAAGCGCCGCGAGATGACCTTGACCTCATCGGGATGGGAGACGAGCCTGGGCATTCTTATTTCTTCTCCGTGTTGGTTTTTCCGCGGTAGTTATCAAGAATGCCGGGCACGTGGTCGGGAGTCAGCTCATCGTGGAAGTCGTAGTTCACCTGGATGGCCGGGCCCCAGGAGCAGGCGCCGATGCACTCGACTTCCTCAAGCGAGAACTGGCCATCGGGCGTAACGCCCTTGTGGCCGATGTGCAGCTCTTCCTTGAAGCGGTCCAGAACGTCGTAGGCGCCGCGCAGCATACAGCAGATGTTGGTGCAGACCTGCACGTTGTATTTGCCGGCCGGCTTGAAGCGCAGCATGGAGTAGTAGCTGGCCACGTTGCGTACGTCTAGCTCGGTGAGGCCCAGGCGGCGGGCGATCTCGGCGATGGCCGGGTCAGAGACGAAGCCGATCTCATCCTGCGCGTAGAGCAGCATGGGCACCAGAGCCGACCGCTTGACAGGATATTTTTTGACCAGCTCGTCGAAGCGCCGGGCGAGAGCCGGTGAAAAGATGGAAGTGTTTTCGGGGCTCGTACTGTTGGGGCTCATCGATATCGCTCCTGCGTCACCGCGTTTGCTCCTGCATCAGCTCTCGCGCCCAGGCTTCGGCCGCCATGTCGAGCTCTTCCTCAGCCGCGCCGGCGCGCAAGCGTCCTTGTTCGGTCAATTCCAATGTTCCCCCACTACCATTTTCGCGCGTCCAGGCGACTTGTGCGCCGGAGCGATCGAGAGTGAGCCATTTTTCCGCGTGACGAACGATGATTTTTTCCTCGCCCAGTTCGACGGTGGCCTGACGGTTGCCGTTCAGCCCGTGGGCCGCGGTGTAGCTGCGGAGCAGGGAAGCCAGCGAGACCCAGAGTTCGACATGCAGCTTTTCGTCCTGACACAGCTTTTCGTTCTGGACGGTCTGGGCCACGCTTCTTTCCTTTGCACTTTGCGGCGTTATCGGTCGATTTCCCCGAGAACGATGTCGATGGAGCCGATGATGGCGACGAGGTCGGCGATGAGCCGGCCGCGGGCCATGGTTTCAAGTGCCTGCAGCGTGGCAAACGATGGGTAACGCATGTGCACGCGATACGGTTTGGCCGTGCCGTCGGCGACGACATAGTAGCCCATTTGCCCGTGGCCGCACTCGATGGCTTGATATACCTCGCCGGAGGGAACGGGGAAACCTTCGGTGACGATCTTGAAGTGATGAATCAACGCCTCCATCTGCGTCTTCATCTTTTCGCGATCGGGCAGGACGATCTTCGGCGCGTCTGCTTTGTAGGCGCCCTCGGGCATGCCGTCGAGTGCCTGCTGAACGATCTTTGTGCTCTCGCGCATCTCGATGAGGCGGACTTCGTACCGCGCCCAGGTGTCGCATGCCGTTGACGTGGGCACCTTGAACTGGAATTTTTCGTAGCCCGAGTAGGGCATGTCGCGGCGCAGGTCCCAGTCAATGCCGGAGGCGCGCAGCGGGGGCCCGGTTACGCCCAGCGCGACGGCGTCTTCAGGTGATAAGTAGCCCACGCCTTTGAGCCGATTCATGAATATGGGATTTCCAGTGAGAAGGTTCGAATACTCGTCGATCTTCTCAGGGAAGGTCTTGATGAAGTTCTGCACCCGGTCAAACCAGCCGAGTGGCGGCTCCATGGAGAGGCCGCCGATGCGGAAGTAGCTGGTCATCATGCGCTGGCCGGCGACGGCTTCAAACAGGCGCAGAATTTCTTCGCGCTCGCGGAAGGTGTAGAGGAAGACGGTGAGCGCGCCGATGTCCATCGCGTGCGTGCCCAGCCAGATGAGGTGCGAGTTCAGACGGCTGAGCTCGGTGAGCAGCACGCGGATCCATTGCGCCCGCTCAGGGATCTCAAGGCCGAGCAGTTTTTCGACAGCCAGGCAGTAGCATAGGTTGTTCGAGAGCGGATCAAGGTAGTTGATCCGGTCCGTGAGCGGAATGACCTGCTGGTAGAACTTGGCTTCGCAGGTCTTCTCGATGCCGGTATGCAGGTAGCCGATCTCCGGACGCACATGCAAGATGGTTTCGCCGTCGATTTCGACGACGAGGCGCAGAACGCCGTGCGTGGCCGGGTGCTGCGGGCCCATATTGAGGACCATGTGCTGGCCGCCGAGATTGGTGATCTCGGGCGTTTGAATGGACGACATCAGCGGTAGCCCTCCACCGGGTAATCCTTGCGCAGGGGATGGCCCTTCCAGTTGTCGGGCATCATGATGCGGCGCAGGTCGGGGTGTTCCTCGAAGCGTATGCCGAACAGGTCGAAGACTTCGCGCTCGAAGTAGTTTGCCGCCGGCCAGAGCTGCGTGATGGAAGGAATGGACGGATCGGGCTCATCGACCAGGACGCGCAGCCGGACATATTGCTTCATGCTGTGCGAGAGCAGGTGATAGCTGAGCTGGAAACGGGGCGTGGCGGGATACCAGTCGACTGCGGTCAGGTCGTCGAAGAAGTTGTAGCCGGCATCGCGCAGTGTCGCGGAAGCGGTGCGAATGAGCTCGGGCGGGACGGTGAGCGTAAGCTCATTGCGATCGAATTTTGCGTCGGTAAGGGCTTCGGGGTTCCAGGCCAGGACGGCTTTGATGGCAGGGTGCTCGCCCATAGCATCGAGGACGGCTTGCCTGCCCAGCAGCGTTGCAACTTCAGTCATCCAATCGGTCCGCCTTCTCGAGATAAAGGTCTGTTTTTGAGAGCCGCGCAACTGAAACGAATATTCGGAGAACTTTCAAAGGTCCGCTCTGTCCTGGCTCCAGTTAAGGACACCTTTGCGGACGATATAGTAGAGGCCGACGGCAACGAAGCCGAGGTACACCAGCATCTCCCAGAAGCCGAAGAGCCGCGAGCCGGTAATAGCCGGAAGCTTGCGGTAAATAATCGCCCAGGGCATGAGGAAGACCGCTTCCACGTCGAACAGGATGAAGATCACGGCGACCATGTAAAAGCGGACGCTGAAACGGCCGCGCGCGTCGCCGACGGGCTCAATGCCGCTTTCATAGGTGGAAAGCTTGACTGCGTTGTATCGATGCCCCTTAAGCCGGGAAGCTGTGACCATGCCGGCGCCAAGCAACAGCGCGAATACGATCTGCATCAACAGCGGAAGATATTGCCAGTGGTAAGGGACCATCGCCGTCCAGTCCGAAAATCGATTCAGTGTGAGATTTCGAAGGCGGCAATAGAGTCATCCTTCGAAAAACTTCTCTGGTTTGAGCTTAGGTTTTCTCCCCTCACCCGTCAAGGCGCACGAGTTTGCCATTGCGCGGAGGAAAGAGAGTTCCGAGTCGCTTCGATTCGGGCAGCGAACCTGGCTGAGGATTGGATTGGCGTAGGGTACGTTGGTCATCTGTTTAAGGGTTTCTAAAGAACCGAAGAATGGAATGAGGACAAGCAAATGACTGCCACGACTACAACAGCATTTCCGATTGCGGGATCCGCAACCGCAGGAGCCGTTGGCGACGCACGCGTGCGGCGGCGCATCTCGCCCGAAGCGGGCCGCGCGCTCGAAATTCTTGGGCATGCGATTGAGTACCTGACGGACGAGTATGTGTATCGCGGCGGATCGTTGTCCGTGCAAGATGGCGAGTTGCAGGCGGTGCAGTTACTGATGGCGCTTAACCGGCAGATTTATTTCGAGTGTTCCGTGGCGCCTACGTTCGCGGAGCGGTGCCGGGAGATATGGCGGTTGCGCCCGCGGACGGCGTAGACGATACGGATTCCTGATCGGAAGCAATAAAGCGCAGCGGTTCGGCCGCTGCGCTTTATTTGTGCGAAATAGCAAATTACTGGCCGAAGGTGAGGACGGCGAACAGAAGCAGCCAGGCGACGCCCATGGCGTGCCAGAACCAGGCCGTGGCGTCGACGGCGATCTGGCGGTGATCGACGCGTTTGAGCCAGCGGAGCATGAACAGGCATGCGATCAGCGCGATGACGCCGAGGGTCAGGTGCGCCGCGTGCAGGCCGGTGATGAGATAGAAGAAGTAACTGGCCGGAGTAGCCCAGCGGTCAAAGGTAAAGCCTTCGGCGGTCAGTTGCTTCCAGGCGATCGCCTGGCCGGTGAGAAACATCAGGCCGAGAACAAGCGTGGCGGCCAGCCACGGCAGCGTTCGGCGCAGCGCCGGCCGGCCCAGGCCGAGCCATTCTTCGAGCACGTCGATTTCGCGAAAGATATGCCACCGGGCCAGTTCCATCGTAATGATACTGACCATGAGAATAGCGGAATTGAGGAAGAGAATGGGCGGCATAAGCACGGGACGCCAGTCACCTACCTGGCGCAGTGTGTGCGGATCCATGTGCGTGCCGGCCTGGCGCGCATAGAAGAGTACGACCAGAGCGACGAAAAACATCATGTCGCCGGCCAGAGCACAGAAGACGAAGGCGCGGACCTTGTTCAGCAGCTCGCGGGGGCCGTGATGCGCATTTTTCCAATCGTCGTCCCCACCCCCGCCACCGCCGCCTGTGGGCCGTCGATCAACCGGCGGTTTGCCGCCGATGCCCGGCGATTTCCGTTCCGTCTCGACCGTGCTGGGAGTAAAGATCAGTGGCATAAGAACCGGCTCCCGTCGATGAAATTGAGCTTACACCCAATCCGGTTGGACGCACCGCCAATCGAAAGAGGATGCCGAAATATGGGGGAGGGGAATTTCATCGGATGAAGGCCGCAACGCCTCAGCGCGCGACGCTTCTCGTTTTGTTACCTTTGGATGCGTTGCGAAAGCGATTGGGTGACCATATTGACAAAAAGCCTGTGGATTCGCCGGTCATGCGATAGTTCGGGATGGAATGTGGCAGCCATGATCCGGTTCTCACGCACCAGCGTGGGCGAGCCATCGCGAAACGCAAGCGGTTCAACACCGGGGCCGATGTGAGCAATGCGCGGCGCGCGGATAAAGACCATTTCGAGGGGCTCGCCGCCGAGCGAACTGGGCCCTGCGAGAATCGCCGAGTCGATCTGGCGGCCGTAAGCGTTGCGTTCCACAGCGACATCGAGTGCGCCGAGCGAGCGCTGGGCGGGATTGCGGACTTCACGAGCCAGAAGAATCGCTCCGGCGCAGGTGCCGAAGACCGGCTTGGTTGAGCAGAACTCGCGAAGCGGATCGAAGAGGCCGCGGCGCTCGAGGAATTTAAGCATCGTAGTGGATTCGCCGCCGGGAAGGACGAGGCCGTCGATCGAGTTGAGCTCCTCCGGCGTGCGGACTTCCGACGGCTGCGCGCCGGCTTCAGCCAGAGCGTTGGCGTGGGCGGCGTAGTCGCCCTGGATGGCGAGGACGCCGATGCGGGGAGTACTGTCTTTCGCGTTCAATCCCGATTCCTAATCCCGGTTCCCTGAAGTGCGAGACGAGAGATTGCGAGTTAGTGGTTCAGCGAAGATGAAAAACCGGGGACGCGAAACGCCCCCGGAATACAGGATTGCCGGAGCAAAGAATCGCCCGGTCAGTTCACCAGCCGCGGGTTTGCAGCAATTCCTTTTCTTCGATCGCTGCCGCGGCCAGGCCTTTCATGGTGCCAGTGACCTGCTCGCTGACCTCTGCCACGATCTTGGGATCGTTGTAGTGCGTGGTGGCGATCACAATCGCTTTCGCCCGGCTCACGGCCTCTTCGCGCTCGCTTGGGTTTTTCTCAACGTCGAGTGGCGTGGCGCGCTCCTTCATGAAGATGCCCGAGCCAACGAAGATGGCTTCGGCGCCGAGCTGCATCATGAGGGCTGCGTCTGCGGGTGTAGCGATGCCGCCGGCCGAGAAGTTCGGTACCGGCAGCTTGCCGGTTTGAGCCACCATGCGAACCAGCTCGTATGGCGCCTGCAGCTCTTTGGCCGCGGTGTAAAGCTCCTGCTCGCTGAACACCGTGAGCTGGCGCATCTCCTTGGTGATCTGGCGCATGTGCTGCACGGCATGGACTACGTCGCCGGTGCCGGCTTCGCCCTTGGTGCGGATCATGGCGGCGCCCTCGGCGATGCGGCGCAAGGCCTCGCCCAGGTTGCGTGCCCCGCAGACGAATGGCGTGGTAAAGGCGTGCTTGTCGATGTGGTGTGCCTCGTCGGCTGGCGTGAGCACCTCGCTCTCGTCGATGAAGTCGACGCCGATCTCCTGCAGGACCTGGGCTTCAGCGAAGTGGCCGATGCGGGCTTTGGCCATG
>JASIJW010000664.1:0-10662 GCA_030050035.1 Acidobacteriaceae bacterium
ATACTCCGCGGAGTAGTCCCCTGTTTCAACCTTGAACTCCGCGAGACCCTCCGGGGGAGGCAGAATTGTGAAGGCATTGCCATCACCGAAGTCGGATTGCAGATTGTTATTTGGGATGCCATCAAGAAGGTAGTTGTTAAAGGTCGTGATTACGCCATTTGCCGTAAACGTCCCGCTTTGCAACTCGCCATGGCCGTTATCGTAAACCGCGGTAGTCGTGCCCGGGGCCAGCTGCGCCAACAGTGTAAAGTTGCGGCCGTTGAGGGGAAGATTATTGATCGCGTGCTCATCAACGATCTGCCCAACAGAGGCATCTTCTTTCTGAAGGGCCTCCTGTGCTGCCGAAACCGAAACCGTTTCTGTAACCTTCCCCGGTTTCAGAGTAATGGTAACTACCAACTGTTGCTGAATGTTGACAGAGATGTGGGGCAACTCCTCGAGTTCAAAGCCTGAAGCCTGACCCGTGAGCGTATAGACTCCCACTTTCAATGCTGTAAAGATGTAGCCGCCGGTTTCATTCACCGTCTGTTGTTGCGTCAGGCCTGTGTCTTCGTTCTTAATCGAAACAACGGCTTTGGGAACGGCCGCACCAGTTGAATCAACAACTGTTCCAAGCACGGTTCCAGTATCGACTTGTGCCTGCAGTATGCCCGTAAATGTCACAGCAAGAACGACGAACCTTACGACTAGCGCGAGCAGCCTACGGCCGAAAATCAATCGCTGGTCGCAAATCTTTGTCTCATCAAAAATCCTCATCCTGCCTCCCTCAAACTCCCAGAGCTGTTTCGGATCTCATCGCGAATCCAGCAACCCGGCGGATGATGGCCACCGGGCTTCTGAAAGTTAGGCGTTGGGAACCACTGCTTCAGGAACGCAATTGGCAATATAGGCATACATGCCTGCAGTTGTCAATCCTTAACTTTATCGATGAAGGATCCGTTAAAGAAGGTTGCATTTGTATGACATGGGCGCTGATTCCCTAACCACGTGATCTATGGTGATTTAGAGCTGATAGGGTGATTGGCTCATGCGGGCGATCATCTTTCCGCTAGCGGCCGTGACGCCAGTCGCAGCTGTGGTCACTCCGGCCATACGAGATTTTTGTGAATGCTAATGTGGCCCAGATGCTTATGTCTTTTGCTGTATGTGTCGAGCGGTCTCATAAACCCCGCTTCTGCGCGCCGTGGCTGGCGATCTCGTCGCACGCATGACGTCGAAGGAAAAGCAGGCCAATTACTGGAAATCGCGCCGGCGATTCCCGCCTTCACATCCCCGGCTTACACCGGTGGGCCGTGATCGGGTCTAACGCGGATCTCAAGTCGTTCAGGCCGATGGCTTGCGCGCCTTGGTTCCCGGTCGCTATCGTCTCGTCGCTACGGGTGCCCAACCGCAGGACGCAACCTCCTCCGCAGAGGCCATCTTCGTCATTCCATAGAGCGTTTTGTCAGTCTAAAATCAGTTCCTCAGGATCAATAGAGCCGGTGTCTCGGACAACTCCAACTTTATTCTCCCAGGAACCAAGCACATGTCGTCGTGCGATATGCGCTGTGCATGGACACGCTTAATGAGACATGTCATCGTGCGGGCTGCGCCTTCCTTCCGGCCGTGGGCCCACATCGGCGATATCGATGGGTTGGAAGCCCAGAGAGAATGCCGGAGAATCGGGCGCAAGCGTAAAATCGCCTTTCTGCCAGTCGCGAAATTTAGGATCGGCAACAACGGAGCGAATATCACTCCCGATATCACGCCACTCGGTCCAGTTCAGAAACAGCGGTTTGGGCCCCGTCTTTTGTTCCATTACAAGCGGTTTTCCAGTCACGTCCCAAAACAGGTTCAGATCGCTCAAAAAGAGAGTATTGCGAGGGTGCTCCGGAGCGGGGTCGACGCCAGCTTCAAAGACCGGCCTTCCATTGGAAAGAAAAATATTGCGCTCGTATGTAGCCGAAAATCCCGGCACGTTATGCTCTTTCTCTTCGTACGTTTCAGGTAAGTCGGCGAGCCCTTCTCCTCCCAGCGCAAAGATGTTGTTGCGTATGGTTATCTCTCGATTCACGCCGCCCACACCCTGAACATAACTGGCATGCGCACTCACGTCATAGACGATATTGTTTTCGATCACGACATGGGCTGTCATCGCATCCGTGTAAATACCCCAGCCTCCATAGGTCCGGTGCTGAATGTCGTGAATCAAGTTGTTGCGCACGATCGTGCCCGGCTGTATTCCCAGGATATACACGCCGCCATGTCGTCGGACATCTTCTGTCCCAAATGAAAAATGTGGTTGTATTCGATCAGGTTGTCCCTGGATACCTGAGTATTGCGCGTCCAGTCCCAGCCGGCAGCGATCCCGGATTGGTAGAGGTCGCTGATTTCATTGCGGGAAATGAGATTGGAATAACCGCAGGTAATCAGGATTCCGGCAGCGCTCTGAAAGATACGGCCTCCGCCTCGCACAAAGTTGTCGGTGATAAGGTTTTTGCCCGAAAACTTCCGCGGATCTGAAGGATAATTGGCTCCGTCTATCTTTACCCCGCCGGCCCCGAGATCGGCGAAGGTATTTCCCTCGATCCGAATATTGCGCCAGCCATCCAACAAACTAATGCCCCAAAACCCGACGTGCTCAATGCGGTTGTCGAAGAATGCGATGTCCTCTGCCCCTTCCAGAGAGACGACGCCGGAAACGGAAGAGGCTGACTGTGGTCCAGAAGCGAATTGCACACCTTTCCCGGCGCGAGGCAAGAGGCTTTTTCCTGAATCTTCAGGACAGCGGTTTTGCTTCACGACATAGGGATTGCTTAACACGAAATATCTCCCCAAGATTGAGTTTCGAAGCATTATTCCGACATTGCGGGGGATGACTGCGCGGCCCGCGCTGGGCTTCGGGCTTCCGCTACGCTTCAGCCCGAAGCCCAGCGCACCTCCATCCCTCTATGCTGTCCAGCAACTTGCCACAAGTGGGCCAAAGTTAACTGCCGCGGCTGGGCCAAGAAAACTTGCCAAACGCAACGGGAGGCAACTCTGGGGGCAGAATTTTGCCGCATAAGTCACAAGTGATTGAAAACACGAAGAATGAGACGCGAATGTGGTAGCGTCCCTGGCCACCATTCAAATCAATAACTTAGCGGGGCATCCTGCTGTTACGGCAATTGACAGTATGAGAGCCTCATCTGCTGAGTAGTCGGTTTAAATGTGGCGCTCTGGTTCAGAGCTGCATTCGGCATTCGAAGCTTGTTCTCAGACAAATAACAATCGCGTTCGAGAACGAAAATGCGGAAACCCCCTCGCCAGTATCATCCCTCCCGTGGATCGCGAGATATCTCCGCATTGCGAGGACGGAAAAAGAGCTTGGTGAGTTTGCCCTCAGGAAGAAGCCTGTTTAGCTCGCCGACTGCGACCAGAGGAATGAGAACCACGAAGAGTATTACGGTCAGAGTCAGAATCCCCTTCAACGTACCTCCGCCAAGATCGGCAATACTCTCCGAGAAAGACTTTCCGCGAAAGTAGCCGACCGCGGCATCCTCAAGAATCTTGAAACATCCGAGCACGACGGCAAATAGCGCGGACTTCAAGAGAGTGGGATAGATGAGGGGCGAATCGTTCGCACTCTCCCCCAAGTGAAATGCGCGCGCAATCAGCATGAACTTTGCGAGCACCAGTGCGTTGACAAGTGCGAAACCGTGCGCGGCGAAATCGATCTCATGGTGGCCTACGCTGGCCAGAACCACTGACTTGTATAGAACAAACATCCCGAAGACCACCCAGAGATAAAGCGAAATCAGAAGAAATTCCTTGAGCTCGTGAACGGCTTTCTGCTTCAGCTTTTGACCTTTTTCATCCATAATTGCTTTGCCTCATCTGCAATATAGGCTGCCCGTCAAGGCATAGCCGATAATGTGCCGGAAGAAAACCGTCACAAATGACAGGTGCTTCGACGCTCGAGGTTAAAACAGATCTCGTCCGCGACCAGCGAGGCCGGCGCCGGCGATTCAATTCGTTCCTGGCCAGCTTTCCTATACCAAAAAGCAGCAAATTGTCCCAACTCCTCATTCGGGAGCCGCTATGCTTTCTTCGTCATCCAAATTTCCAGCGGAGGAGGCAGGACCATGGCGGACGAAAAGCAGGCGCATCGGTTCCGGGTGGAGAAGGACTCGATGGGCGAGATCGAGGTGCCGGCGGACCACCTGTGGGGTGCGCAGACCGAGCGCTCGCTCGCGCATTTTGCCATTGGCGTGGAACGATTTCGTTGGGGCCGTCCCGTGATTCGCGCGCTCGGCATCCTGAAAAAATGCGCGGCCCTCGCCAATCACGAGTTGGGCCAGCTCGCGCCAGAGAAAGCCGATTTGATTGTGCGCGCGGCACAGGAAGTGATCGACGGCAAACTGGATGCCGAGTTTCCGCTGGTCGTCTTTCAGACCGGCTCCGGCACGCAGACCAACATGAATGCGAACGAGGTGATTGCCAATCGTGCCATTCAGCTTGCCGGCGGAAGTCTGGAAAAGCAGGGCCCAAAGAGGCCGATTCACCCCAACGACGACGTAAACCGCAGCCAATCCTCGAACGACGCTTTCCCCACGGTGATGCACATCGCCGCGGTTGAAGCCATTGAAGGCCTGCTCATTCCGGCGGTTATCGAGCTTCGCGATGCGCTGGACGCCAAGTCCCGGAAATATGGCGACATTGTGATGATCGGCCGCACGCACTTGCAGGACGCGACCCCGCTCACCATTGGGCAGATGATCTCGGGCTGGGGCGCGCAGCTAGACGACGCGCTCAAGGGCATCCGGCAATCGCTCGCGTTTCTTTATCCGCTGGCGATTGGCGGAACGGCCGTTGGCACGGGGTTGAATGCGCATCCCAGGTTTGGCGAGGTAACGGCGCGGCGCATTGCAGAAGAAACCGGGAGGCCGTTTACGTCGGCAGCCAACAAGTTCGCGGTGCTTTCGGCTCACGATAGCATGGTCACGGCGAGCGGTGCATTGCGTACGCTCGCCGGCGCTCTGATGAAGATTGCTAACGATGTGCGGTGGTACGCCTCCGGACCGCGCGCGGGCATTGGCGAATTGCATATTCCCGAAAACGAGCCGGGATCCTCGATCATGCCAGGCAAGGTGAATCCCACGCAGTGCGAGGCGCTGACGATGGTTGCTGTGCAGGTTTTCGGCAACGATCACGCTGTCGCTTTCGCTGGCTCGCAGGGAAATTTTCAGCTCAACGTCTTCAAGCCGGTCATCCTGCACAACTTGCTCACCTCGGTGGAACTTCTCGCCGACGGCTGCCGGTCTTTCAATGAGCATTGCGCTAGGGGAATCGAGCCGGACGAGAAGCGCATTCGCGAACATCTCGAGCAGTCGCTGATGCTGGTTACGGCACTCAGTCCCCACATCGGCTATGAAAAGGCTGCAACCATCGCTCACGCTGCGTTGCGCGAAAACGCCAGCCTGCGGGAGGCCGCCTTGAAGCTGGGTTTTGTGAGCCCTGAACAATTTGACGCGTGGGTACGGCCAGTGGAGATGACGCAGCCACTATCAGAAATGTGACCGCCGCGCTCAAGACTGATCACCGCGTGGGAGCTCTCTGCCGATACCGGGACTACACATATAAGTTTATAGTTGCCATGAAAAACCGGGGGCTATTCACCGTACAATCAAAGCATACCCACTGCCGCGCGGAGGGATGGGTGAGCGGTTGAAACCGGCGGTCTTGAAAACCGTTGTGCCCGAAAGGGTACCGGGGGTTCGAATCCCTCTCCCTCCGCCAAAGAGTCCTTAATTTCAGAGAATTCTTTCCAAATTGCCGATCACGCTTGAAATTCCGGGCAAATTTCAGCATTTCCAAGGGGAAAAGGACGCCGGAGAGAATTCTCCCATTCGACGAGACCCCTGAAAACCTGCCCAATTCTCTGAACCCGAATTCCCCGGATCCCTTCTGAATTCCGACCATCTCGGAGAAAAACGGGAGTTTCCCGGCCTCTAGTTCACGAGAAGGCCGTTCAGGGACCCGTTTTACCGGGTCATCGTCAGGTCGTCAAAATATCAACCCAGATTTATCTCCGGCAACTTTCGAGCATAATTTGGAACAATCGACTCGAAATCAATAGGCCCTGTCGAGGCTGATCACGCCTCGGGATGCTTGGCAATAGATAGCGCAGGCCACCTGCATCATTAAAATGATGCCCCCAAACAAGAGTGCGATCAAAGGCAAACCGAGTCGCTGGTCGTTTCCTGGTATACGATCAGGGCTTGGCGCTACCATCCAGGACCGTGTCGGCTTCCAAGGGCTCCACGGAATTCTCGATCGGACAAAGTAGGGCATTGTCCCATCTGTAGATGTCTGACCGAAGTCGCGCAAGTTCCTGCCGTTCAGCCTCAATATTAAGAACCGACACATTTTTCCGAATGTACAGCGGCGCCAAAGACTTTCTGCTTGCATGCCACTGCTGCAGAGATTTTCCCTTTTTCGCTCCGCGATCGGACATCTCAAATAATTGGCGATACTGGCGGGGTGCAATTCCAGCGAACGGAAAGAACACTACTTTGTTCTCTTCTGGCTTTCCTGTCTCCGATTCCGAATTTATCTCTTCTCGATGAAGATCCAAGGCTCGGCTTTTCGGGTAAGGCTCCAGGTAAATAACCCTACGAATACCAGCAGCAATGATGTGTTTGGCACAGTTATGACATGGAAACGTTGTTACGTACATGGTATGTCCGGCGACCGCCACGCCACGACGGGCTGCATCTATTATTGTCGCCATTTCTGCATGCACCGGCCTGCTAAATTCTCCAATGTCCAAAAACTGTGTGCGCTTGAGGTTGGGCAATAGATCACGAGCCAGGTCGCTCGGCCGAGTTTTGCCGATGTCATCCTTTAGCCAACCCCTCTTGCCAATCCTCTCGATGAGTTCGCGCAGAATACTTATCTTGATCAAATTTGGCCGATCATCCCCCTGCTCTAAAAGCCTTTGGTCGCGAGCATCGGGTGAATCCAAATCCCAGTAGAAACCCCCTCCGCCTCGTGGAACCTCATTCATGCCCACCGCGATCACGTCCGTGTTCTTTATTTTGCCGCCCGGGTCCTCGCTGATACGAGCGATTGCGGCACCAACCTGCCGATTATCGTCCGAAGATCTCAGCGCTACGGCTGCAGCCTGGTACATTGCATATTCGTCAGGTTGAGGGGTGTGAAACGGGTGTCCGAAGATTAGATCGATGAACCGGCCCACCGCGTACCTACCCGATGGAATCCCCAAGTTGGCGAAGAAGTCGGCCAGTGGATAAGTATCTCTAGTGTTTTGGCCGTAATCATCATCCTGCTTCTCATCAACCGTGATGACATCTAAAGCTTTACTTTCAAACTGTGGCCCTTGACCGTGCTGTAGCTCCTCTCGCGCCCACCGTTCGGCAAGGTCTTTGATTCGCTGTCGCCGAGGTGCATGGCCGGCAACGAGAAAAAAAGATGAACCGTAGACACGGCGAAGCAGATTGACTTCATCCGGATGTTTAAGCTGATGGAGGATATAGGCGTGGCCGGAGGCCGATCTATCTGCACTTCCAGTTATATGGGAGCGGGCTGCACGTATCTCGGCTATACCGGCTAGTGCCAAAGCTGAGCCGTCTTCAAGCTTACCTCTAAACGCATCGCCCATGTTTTGCAGATGCCGTGTACGTTCCGCGTTGCCTGCAGTTGCTGGTTCGGTCCATCCGGAGTAATTCGTGAGAAAATCAGATAAGTGAATATCAATTGACCGATAGCCGAACGTATCCAGCGCGGTTCTCAACTCGCTGGACAGTTCATCCAAACGCGTCCCAGCCGCACCAACGAGGGCAAATACAAGCTCTGGCCGGTCACAAAGAATAGACTCTTCTGCCATCGCGAGCCTCCCAACGATCTGATACGGTTCTAAACGTAGTTCACTTTCAATGCTTACTGGTCCAAAATCAGCGAAGCATAACCGGACTCGAATATGTTTTGCCGGTCTTTGACAGCAAGTCTGAGCAAACAATATAGGCGCCAGTAGGCCTGCCACCTCTCATGGCGCGGGGGCAAGTACTGCACCGGCAGACCCAGATCTCGCGCATCTTGCCACTTGATCATCTGACCGTGCGAGGGCCATCGCGTGATGTCCAAGAGTGCCGACGCGATCTGAGAGAAGTTGTGGCCTTTGCGTTTGAGTTGATCTTCGGCAAACGATCGGGCGCGGTCGCGAATGGCTTCATAGTGCCGCAGTGTTGTCGGATCGAGCTTTTCCAGCATCAACCGCGCCACAGGATCGCTGGGGCTCTCCCGCAGCATTTCCGAGTGTGTCTTATATGCGTCGAGGTAGGAAAGAACAGAGTGACATGTGAGATTTCCTAGGCCATCGTCGGTCCAGATTTGGGGGTCTATCGTTCCGAGCTCCGAGGAGTCGCTCATGATTAGTACGTCGGCGCCAAGGGTTATCAGGGTTCCCGCGCTCTTTGCAAAATCGGGAATGATCACGCGTAGCTTTCCGCTTCCGACCGTCGCCTGAACCAGCGTCACCAGTTTCTCTGCGGCGTCAACGTCTCCACCACGCGTGTGCAGGAGAAGATCGACGTCCACCTCGGGACGAATGTTATCCAGGAGTTCCATGAATCCGGCCGTATCGTCTCGGTCGATCGTTGCTTGTCTCCCTGAGACATAACAAATGAGTCGCCCGCCCCATTTCTCCTCAATTGATCGGATGAGTTCTTGCCGATGATATCGAGGCGCATGAATCGCCTCATACATAGGGGTCTTCTTCGGTCCTTCCAGCACTGACGCAGGCGGTTGAGCCTGCCCGTTAGAAGAAAGAGGTTCGTCCGAAATCATCGTGCTTTCCTTTCAGGAACCCAATTGATACGTCCATTTCGAATAAAGTAGTGGCACCGCTGCGCTGGTCCGGTGTAATCGACACTCGGCGAAATAGTCAGAGTGCCGCTTACAGTTGTCGACCAGCAGGGAGTTCGTGCTCTATCGGTATTCAGCATTATGCGATGCCCACGGCCGCATGGGCAATCAAAGACGATCCATTTGGGGCGAGCACGGTTTCCGACCAGCACAGCTCCGGTCCGCGGCAACGTTTTTGGCACGTCATCCGCAGAGTCAACAATTGCAACAATGCGCCAACCAAAAAATGGAAGCCAGTCCCACCAGCGGATTTTGGTCAGTCCGGCCATGTCTGCTCCAGAAAGGGATTCGTCATGCCGATGCCCATCTTGTTGCTCGACGGATGGCAATAGTGGCGCTCTCGTGGAAGGGAGGTATTCGTCGAAATCTCGCGTTCATGGCAACGCAATAGGATTTCGCTAGGACGGTGATCTGGACCGTAACCGATCAATCTCTCGAGCAATTCACTGACAGCCGCGGCAGCGACCATCGTCGTGAAGGTGACAACGGCCGGCTCGGTCCGGGCCAATGCTGGCGCGTATCCCTCATCCTCGCGCCGTCTTCGCTCATCCGGAGTCAGTAATTCAGCCCCAGCACGCACAAGATCAACTCTTCCTCGGCAGATTAAACAGGCTTGTCCGGGCGATAAAATCGTAACACGTCCGTCAATGCCGATCAGTTGGTCATGTCCGTCACTACTTAGCAAAACTCCGCAATCGATAATTGGCATCAGGAAATACGTTGACATCCGCGAAAGAACCAAGCGGCCTGCATTATCGTCGGTGCATCCAAAAACCAGATCACAACCGACAAGGCGCCGAGCTATTGGCTCTAGCGTCAGCATGGATTGAAAAGTTTCACATTCCAGTCCAGGAGAGATAGCCGATAAATGCCGCGCCAAAACCTCGACTTTCGGCAATCCGACGCTCGCGGCGGAGGAACCATATACGCGCGTAACGTTGCTTTCAGAAAGATGATCAGGATCGATCAGAATGAGCTTCCTAATGCCAAGTCTGACGAGTTGCTCAGCTGTCGCGGACCCTGTGCCGCCGCAGCCTACAACGCCGACCGTCAAGTCTCCAAGGGTTTGCTGTATGGCCTCGCCGAACGCCCTGATGTTCCTGTCGTAGATCGTGGACAATTGCCGCTGTTGAATATCTGCGGCGCGGGTCAACCGCCACCGGTCGCCAACCTCCCAGAGCCGATCGATTTTTAGCTGCGGACCACTCTCGTGTCCGATATGTCCTGTGAAGGCAAATTCCGTGTCCTGTGGAGAAAAGATAACAGCGCCGTAATAAGCACTGCCTGATCTCAATCGAAATAACTCCTTGATTTGTTCATCGACAACTCTGTCGTGCTCGCTGGGACCGGGCCAAGCATGTTCACCTGGATGCGTGTGAACCCAAAGACAGGAGGCACCGAGTGCTTCCGCTTCGGCAAGCGCACGCACATATCCTTCGGATTTAATTGAGAGGCCATTCCATTCGCGTCGGATATAGGCATCTTCGCTGACCCAGCGTATGGCTCGACCCAATATCCTGAGATCACCGCCAGGAGCTTTGGCAATGCCTACCAGCATTACACCGGCAGTTTCTTCTGGAATTCTGGTGACGTCCTGAATCTCCTCGACGAGGTTCTGCGGCAAGACAAGGGTTACGCTCATTGCACCCGCCCTGGTACCGACTTTTCAAGCTCTTTGCGAACGAGTGCCAAGAAACTCTCCAGTCCATCGATTCCAGATCGCCATAGACCCGCCGGTAAATGGCGCGACCAGCGTTG
>JASIJW010000665.1:0-6990 GCA_030050035.1 Acidobacteriaceae bacterium
TCCCGCGCGCGACCCTGCGTCCTGGCGCCACCAATCGGGAGAAGACCGTGCGTTCGAACCGCGCGTAGGCTTTGCCGAGTTGGTCTGGGCGCTTGCCAGTCTGATGGAAGAAAATTTGGAAAAGGATGCCGCGCCGGGCCGTCATCAAATGACGTGAAGCAAACCGGTTTTTGTGTGGCAGACAGACGGGTCCTGTATGTCTCCGGCTCAATCAACGTTGATTGTTGATTGAAGACAAGGATGGATTGAAGCTCAGTTCCGGCCAACCGCCGTTCCCGCAGCCGTTTGACATGAATATGAATAGTGGCTCTGCGCGAGGACTGGAGCACACGGCGAAGGCCAGAGCACACGGCAACAGGATTGCCGCAAGAATAGCCAGGCACTTGATGGCTGCGCCGGCTGTTAAGAAACAAACACTTAGCGAATAAAAGCCATTGTCAGATGGTTCACCACAAAAGCCGCGCCATAGGCCATCGCCAGCATGTAAAAAAACTGCACTGCCGGCCACTTCCAGCCATTGGTTTCGCGCCGCACCACGGCAATGGTCGAAGTGCACTGCAAGGCAAAGGCGAAGAAGATCATCAGCGCCAGCGCGCCGCCCAGAGTCAAGTCATGGTGCAGCGCAGCCTGCAGGCTGAGCGACTGCGTGCTCGGGTCGGCGCCGTAAAGCGTGCCCATGGTGCTTACCATCACTTCGCGCGCCAGCACGCTCGAAAGCAGCCCGATGCCGATCTCCCAGTTAAAGCCGAGCGGCGCAATTGCCGGCTCGATAAAATGGCCCAGCCGGCCGATGATGCTTTGCGCCAGTTGTGGCGCAGTCAGCGAGCCCGAAGCCGTGTGCGCCACCGGCAGGTGCGCCAGCACCCACAGCGCCAGCGTCACCATGAGGATAATCGTGCCCGCGGTGCGGAGGAAGATCCGCGCGCGGTCCATGAGCCGCAGCACGAGCGAACGCAGCGTCGGCATGCGGTACTGTGGCAGCTCAAGAATGAAGGGCGTATCGCTCGATTTCAGGATCGAGCTCTTGAGCAGCCGAGCCGTGGCAAATGCCGCGACAAACCCGGCCAGATAAAGGCCCAGCATGACCAGCGTGCGCAGACCAATGATCCCGTGCAGATAAAAAATGTTGGGAATAAAGGCAGCGATCAGCAGCAGGTACACGGGCAGCCGCGCCGAGCAGGTCATGAACGGCGTTACAAGAATCGTTGCCAGCCGGTCGCGCTTGTTCTCGATCGTGCGCGTGGCCATGATGGCCGGCACGGCACAGGCGTAGGCCGAAAGCAGCGGGATGAAAGCCTTGCCGTTCAATCCGATTGACCGCATGACGCGATCGGCGATCAGAGCCGCGCGAGCCAGATAACCCGTGTCCTCAAGAATCCCGATGAAGAGAAATAGCAGAAGAATCTGCGGCAGGAAGACCAGCACTGACGCGATGCCCTTCCACACGCCGTCGATGACCAGCGATTGCAACCAGCCCGCGGGTAAGAGCGGCTGGGCCAGGTTGCCCAGCCACGTGAGCAGGTTTCCAAAGCCGTCAGAGAGCGGCTGGCCGATGGAGAACACCACCTCGAAAACACCGACCACGACGAGCAAAAATAGCAGCGGCCCCCAGAGGCGATGCAGCAGCACGTTGTCGATCCTGCGCGTGTTCTCGGCCGAAAGCGGCGCGCGATAATTCGTCCGCCGGCTCACCTGCGCGGCCCAGCTATGTGTACTTGCGGCGTTGCCCAGCACCGGCAGCGTCAGCGGCTTGTCCACTGTGCCGTTGCCCGGCTGGTTCAGGAACAGCGCCACGGCGTCCAGTCCGGTGCCCTGCGTGGCGCTGATCTGCGCGACGGGAGCGTTGAGTTCGCGCGCCAGCTTGAGCGGGTCGATGGAGCCGCCGCGCGCCTTCATCAGGTCGCTCATGTTCAGGAGCACCAGCGTGGGCAATCCCACAGCCAGCACCGGCGCGGCCAGCATGAGCTGCCGCGTCAAATGAAGCGAGTCCAACACCAGAAGAACAGCGTCCGGCTTGGGCGTGCCGGGCATGCGGCCGCGCAGCACGTCCACGGCTACGCGCGCGTCCTCAGAGTATGGAGTGAGCGAATAAATTCCCGGCAGGTCGATGAGCGTGAGATCTTCACGGCCTACGCCGGCCATTACGCCCATGTGCTGCTCCACCGTAACGCCCGGATAATTCGCGACCTTCTGCCGCAGTCCGGTGAGCCGGTTGAAGAGCGTGGATTTACCAGAGTTGGGCGGGCCGATGAGAACGACCGTGCGGATGGCGCCTCGCGTTGGCGGTGATGGAGGTGGAACAAATTCCGAAGTCTCGCAACAGGAGATCATCGCGTAACAACCCCTGCCAGCTGAACAGCCGTTGCTCCAACCGCTTCGGTCTTATGCTCGGCTTCCCCCCGCGTGCCGGTCCTCACGGCCGTCTGCTCTTGAGCCGCCCGCACCTGGATGGCGGAGGCGGTCTCGCGGCGCAACGCGATCTCGATGCCATCGACGGCATAAACCGTCGGGTCGCCCGCCGGCGCCCGGCGCAGCGCCGTCACCCGCGCATCGGGAACAAACCCCATGTGCATCAGGTGGTTCTGCACCGATTCAGGCAGATCGAGCGTAACCAGAACCCCGGTTTCGCCGACCCGCAAATCGCTTAAAACGCTCACCCGCCTGACTCCGCTGGAACGCTGAAGGGGCAACCCCTGAAGGGACAGCACCCGCAAAATACGACCGGAATGGTCGCATTTAAGTATACGGCCATCTGCGGCGGCTCTGCAAATGCTGAAACCGGACCTGATTCCAGGCCTAATACTGGGCTTAGTTCGGCGCATGCAGACCTCCTATGAGCGCTGGCACGCGTTCCAAATTTCTCCATGGCCGTGCTCGAATTCAGCGATGATCCAGGTTTATCAATCAAATGGCTTCGGCAAAGTGATTTCAGTCACTCTCGTCGCGCAACACCGTGTCGCAGGCGAATTGCCGCTGCGCCCGCTGCCGGCTCGTGGTAGAACGTGAGCATGACGGCAGAAGAATTCCGCGCCTCGCTGACTCACGCCTCGCCACCGGAGGGTTTGGCTGCGCCGGCCGCTGCTCTCTGGTGGGACGCTAAGGGCGACTGGGCCCGCGCTCACGCCACGGTCGACGATCTCAGCACGCCGGAAGGCATGGCCGTCCACGCCTACCTGCATCGCAAGGAGGGCGCGGACTGGAACGCTGACTACTGGTACAACCGCGCCGGGCGCCGCTTTCACCGGCCGGCGCTCGATGCCGAATGGCAGGCGCTGGTGGAAGGCCTGCTGCGCTGAGCCAGCGCAGGCCTCGTAGTTTGGCCGCCCAGCTTACTACGCCTTCAGCGACGCCATATCGATCGAGAAGCGGTACTTCACGTCCGACCGCGCCATTCGGTCGTAGGCCTCGTTTACCTTCTGGATCGGAATAACCTCAACGTCGGCGGTGATGTTGTTCTTCCCGCAGAAATCCAGCATCTCCTGGGTTTCTGCAATGCCGCCGATCAGCGAGCCGGAAAAGCTGCGCCGCTTGAAAATCAGTCCGAAGACCGAGACGGGCAGCGGCTGGTCGGGTGCGCCCACCATGGTGATGTTGCCGTCGCGCTTGAGCATATTGATGTAGGCATTGATGTCGTGCGGCGCGGCCACGGCGTCGAGGATGAAGTCGAAGCTGCCGGCGTGCTTGTTCATCTCGTCGGCATTCTTTGAGATCACCACCTCGTCTGCGCCCAGCCGGCGGGCATCGTCCTTCTTCGAGGGCGAGGTTGTGAAAACGACCACGTGCGCGCCCAGCGCATGCGCAAACTTGACCGCCATATGACCGAGGCCGCCGAGTCCGACCACGCCCACCTTTTTGCCCTTGCCAACGCCCCAGTGGCGCAGCGGCGAATAGGTAGTGATCCCGGCGCAGAGCAGCGGCGCAGCGCCGGCAAGGTTGAGGTTCGTCGGAACGCGAAGCACAAAGTGCTCCTTCACGACGATGCTGTCGGAATAGCCACCGTACGTCACGCCGCCCAAATGCTTGTCAGGAAAGTTGTATGTGAGCACGAAGTTCGGGCAGAACTGCTCGAGGCCCGCTTTGCATTCGGGGCAGGTGCCGTCGGAGTCGACCATGCAGCCGACCGCGGCGATATCGCCCGGCTTGAACTTCTTGACGGCGGGACCGACCTTCGTCACGCGGCCCACGATCTCATGGCCGGGCACGCACGGGTAGACGGTGGGCATCAGGCCTTCCCACTCGTTGCGCACCTGATGCAGATCGGAGTGGCAAATGCCGCAGAAGAGAATCTCGATCTGCACGTCGTCTTCGGTGGGCTCGCGGCGCTGGATAGTGGTGGAAGCAAGCCCGGACTTGGCGCTTGCAGCGGAGTAAGCCTTTGCTTTGTACATTAAGCACCTCAGCCGGAAGGGATGCGACGCGGCTGTGCGCCGATGCAGAATTTCGCCATGGTGAAGGGTACGGGCTTCACTGGCTGCGGAAAAACTCTGCGCGAGCCAATGTTTTGAAAGGGCACAGCTTTAGCTTTGCCAAAAACACCAATAAATCAGCACGGCTTTAGCCGCCGAGGGATGTCTTTCGAAGGTTGAGCCGAAGACATTGGGTTTTTCAGCAACCTGTGGGGCTATAGCCCCTGAGGAAATGCGCAACTCAACTGAGCCACCACCCGGTCGCGCAGTCACTTTTCTTTTCGAATCTGCAGATGATAGTCCGTGTAGTCGATCAGCACCACGGTCGTTCCGAACAGCAAGCTCGACGACTCGGCGCGCGCATGCGTGGCCATCGCGTGGCCGTCGATGTTCACGTACTGCCGCATCATGTGCGTGGTGTGGGCGAAGGGCGACGGGCTCTTTGACGCGATCCCGTCCACGCGCACAATCGTCCCGTCGCGCGCATCCACCCACAGCGTGCCGTCGACCATATTTGGCGCCTTAGTCTTCGGCTTGATGGCCAAGGCGTAACAGGTGCGGCCGTCGATCAGGTCGATCGGCTGCGCGCCGCCTTTGAGCTTCATCTCGTAGTTTGCAGAGGTGAACCACGAGCGCTCCACATTTGCCGGCTTGTTCAGCTCGGTTTCGTTATCGATCAGCGGCCGCAGGCCGTATCTCTGCACCAGGTCCGAACCGCTTTGCGAGAGGATGGTGTACTTTTTGCCGACGCCCTTTGTGTAGCTGTCAATTGCTGTCATCTCCGCGGCAGGCTGCGTTGCACCCTTGCCGCGATAGACGCGGTAGTGCTCGGTGTCGCTGAAGGCCAACACGTTATCCACGCGCCGCTGCACGGCTGCATCCACCATGCGGATAACGGCGGCTTGATCGGGCTGCTGCGCGAGAACTGCGGGGGCAAGGGCCGCCGGCGTGCTGAATGCAATTAGAAGCGCGAAACGAGCGCAGACAGAGACGCCGCGTTGAACGCCGCGCAATCTCATGGCTGATGCGAAGTTTACGCTGCTCACCGGCTGGCTGCAATCATCTGCGCCGCGTGCTGCAGGCTGGTGTCGGTCACCTTCGCGCCGCTCAGCATTCTTGCCACTTCATGCATGCGGGCGGGATCGTCGAGCACGCGGATCTGCGTCGTGGTGCGGCCCTGCGTCTCGCTCTTTTCTACCGCCAGGTGCTGATCGGCAAAGGCGGCGATCTGCGGCAGGTGCGTGATGCACAGGACCTGTTGCGCGCGCGCCAGCGCTTTCAACTTCTGGCCGACAGCCTCGGCAGCGCGGCCGCCGATGCCGATATCGATTTCGTCGAAAACCAGCGTGCGCGGCGTAATTTTTTTCCTGGTTTTGGAGGAGTTTTCTTCTACCGCAGCCTTCAGCGCCAGCATCACGCGGCTCAACTCGCCGCCGGAGGCGATCTCGACCAGCGGCTTCAGCGGCTCGCCGGCGTTGGTGGCGATACGATACTCCACCTCGTCCCAGCCTGCAGCGGTCCAATGCGTTTCTTCTTCCCCGCTGGCGACCGCGATCTCAAAGCGCACCTTCATGGCCAGCGAATTGATCTGCAATTCGGCCAGTTTGGCCAGGCGCGTGGCAGCGGACTTGCGCTCCGCGGTCAGCGCCGCTGCGGCTGCGCGATATGCTTCCGCCGCGCGGTCCAGATCGGCGCGCAGCGTCTTGAGGATCCCGTCGCGGTCTTCGACCTCGCTGAGCTTGCGGGTCACGTCCTCGCCGAAGGCGATAACCTCGGCGACCGTCTTGCCATACTTGCTCTTGAGCCGGTCGAGCAGGGCAAGGCGATCTTCGATTTCAGCCAGTCGCTCGGGGCTGGCGTTAATCCCTGCTGCATAGTCGCGCAGCGTGGCGGAGATATCGGAGACGGTGGCGCGCGCTGAAGCGATCTGCTGTGCGGCATCGGTAAAGCGAGCGTCGTAGCGGGCCAGTTCCTCCACGTTGCGCAGCGCGCCGCGCAGCGCAGCCTCTGCCGAAGAGCCGCCCTCGTAGAGCTGATCGAAAGCGCTCATAGCGGCGGCATAGAGCCTTTCGGAATTGGCCAGCACGCGCTTCTCGGTTTCGAGAGTTTCGTCCTCGCCGGCTCCATCTTTTCCGGCCGCGAGGCGCGCGGCCTCGATCTCCTTGGCTTGGTAGCTCCACAGGTCAACCATGCGCAACCGGTCCTGCTCGCCCTCAAGCAACTCATTCAGCTTTTCTTTCACCGTGCGCCAACGGTCGTATGCCTCCGTGGATGCATCGGTGGAGATGCTGCCGAAGATGCCGCCGAAGCGGTCAAGCAAAATGCGCTGCTGCGCCTGATCGAAGCTGGTGAGGGTTTCGCTCTGCGCATGCACCAGTGCGAGCTCGGGCGCGAGTTGCTTGAGAACGGTTACCGTCGCCGGCTGATTGTTGACGAAGACGCGGCCCTTGCCGCTCGACAGAATTTCACGCCGCAGAATGACCTCTGCGCCCTCGGCATCGATGCCGTTGGCTTCGAGGACGGCTTCGGCGCCGGCGGTCGACTCAAAGACGCAGGAGACGACGGCTTTTTCCGCGCCGTGGCG
>JASIJW010000666.1:0-5526 GCA_030050035.1 Acidobacteriaceae bacterium
CGAACCGATCATGGGCACGGCATTCTGGCGCGATGACGTCGCGATCCAGCGCGAAGAGGTTGCGATTCGCTTCGAAGAAGGCTTCCCTGTTGCCCTCAACGGACGGAAATTCGACGACCCCGTTGCACTGCTCCTCGAAGCCAACCACATTGGCGGCCGTCATGGTCTCGGCATGTCCGATCAGATTGAAAACAGGATCATCGAGGCCAAGAGCCGCGGCATCTATGAGGCTCCAGGCCTCGCGTTGCTCTTTATCGCTTACGAGCGTCTCATCACCGGCATTCACAACGAGGACACGATCGAGCAGTACCGCGACAATGGCCGCAAGCTTGGCCGCCTGCTCTATCAGGGCCGCTGGTTCGATTCTCAAGCGGTCATGCTCCGCGAGTCCGCCCAGCGCTGGGTCGCCAAGCCCATCACCGGCGAGGTCACGCTCGAATTGCGCCGCGGCAACGACTACTCGATCCTCAACACGGAGTCGCCCAACCTCACATTCCATCCCGAGCGCCTCAGCATGGAGAAGACGGAATCCGCCTTCTCCCCGCGCGACCGCATCGGGCAACTCACCATGCGCAACCTCGACATTACCGACACCCGGGAGAAGCTGCTCACCTACGCCAAAGCCGGCCTGCTCACGCTCAGCAAAACGAGCGAGATGCCCCAGCTCAACAATGGAAAAGAAAAGCAATAGCGTGAGGTGTTGCCGTGGTGCAAGTCCGGATTTGAAAGGGCACGACTTCAGTCGTGCCGTGAGTTTCGCAAATGATTGTGGGCTTTAGCCCCTGAGGCTTTTCAGAACGATTTCGATTTTCACCAAAGGCCATTTAGGTACGCTTAAAGCAATGTCCGACGAACAACAATCCGTGAAAATGTGGTCCGGCCGCTTTCGCGCGGCCGCAGATCCGCAATTCGAAGCCTGGCAGCGGTCGATTGTGTTTGACTGGCAGCTTCTCGACGAAGAGATAGCGGCCAGCAAGGCGCATGCGGCTGCGCTGTGCGCTGCAGGCGTGCTCACCGCAGCTGAGCGCGCGCAGCTTGCTTCCGCGCTTGATGCCATCGGCGCCGAGCACTCGAGCGAAGCGGGCAAGGCTGCGGTGCGCGACCACGCGACGGCCGAGGACATTCATCACTTTGTTGAACTGAAGCTCGTCGAGCGCGTCGGCTCGCTGGGCCGCAAGCTGCACACCGGCCGCAGCCGCAACGAGCAAATCGCCACCAACCTGCGCCTTTATGTGCGCAGCCAGATTGCGCAGGTGATCGAAGGCATCACCGCCTGGGCGGGCGCACTGCTCGAACGAGCCCGCGCAGCCGGTGACGCCGTAATGCCAAGCTATACGCACCTCCAGCGCGCCGAACCGGTTCTCGTGGCGCACTGGCTGCTCGCGTATGTAGAAATGGCGCTGCGCGACGCCGCACGCCTCAACGATTGCGCGGCGCGGCTCAATTATTGTCCGCTTGGTTCGGGCGCGGTGGCCGGCGCAACGCTTGCGCTCGACCGCTCGATCGCTGCGCGCGAGCTCAGTTTCATTGCGCCGACGGCCAATTCGATCGACGCGACCAGCGACCGCGATTTTATTCTTGAATATCTGCAGGCGCTCACGTTTGTCGGCCTGCACCTGAGCCGTTTTGCCGAGGAGATCACGCTGTTCGCCACGGCCGAGTACGGCTTTGTGCTGTTGCCGGAAGCGTTTTCTACCGGGTCAAGCGCCATGCCGCAGAAGAAAAACCCCGACCTGACGGAGCTGCTGCGCGCCAAGGCGGGCCGCATCCACGGAGCCGCGCAGGCAGTCACGCTGCAACTCAAGGGGCTGCCGCTGGCCTACAATAAGGACATGCAGGAGACCCAGGAGCCGGCTTTTGCCGTCAGTTTCGTGCCGCACACTCTGGGCCTGGTGGCGCGGTTCACGGCGGCGCTCGACTTCAATCGTGAGCGCATGCGCGAGGCAGCGCAGACCGGGTACCTGAATGCAATGGCAGCAGCCACGTATCTCGTCCACAAGGGAGTTCCCTTCCGCACGGCGCACGAGAAGATCGGCAACGCCGTGCGTTTCGCGCTCGACAAGGGCGTGGAGCTGGGCGAGCTTCCGCTCGATGAGCTCAAGCAATTTGGCCCCGAGTTTGACACGGATTTCTATGCGGCCGTGGAGCTCAACGCCACGCTCGATTGCCATGACGTGATCGGCGGAACGGCGCGCAACCGCGTGAAGCAGGCGCTGGCCGATGCTGCGGCGCGCGTTGCGGAACTTACGATGACAAGGGAGGCTGCCCATGCGGGTGCGTAAGGCCCTGCTCCACGACGCCTCTAACGTCTACGACCTGGTGAACTCGCTCTCGCACGATGGAACGCTGCTCAAGCGTCCCTTCGCCGAGATATGCGAGAACATCCGCGACTTCACCGTCGCCGAGTCCGACGCGGGTGTGTTCCTCGGCTGCGGCGCCCTGCACCTCTACGGACCGCATCTCTGCGAGGTCCGGTCCATTGTCGTCAAGCCCGAAGCCAAAGGGCAGGGTGCGGGTGGACGAATCTTGAAGGCGCTGATCGAAGAAGCTGAGGAACACGGCATTCAGTCTGTGTGCCTGTTCACGCGCATTCCGGATTTCTTTTTCAAGTATGGCTTCCGCGTGGTGGAAGACAAGGCCGAGCTGCCCGACAAGATCTTCAAGGACTGCCAGAGCTGTCCGCGCCTGCACCGTTGCGATGAAGTGTCGATGGTGCGCGGACGGATTCCACGCATGTCGATCCTGGGGCCGAGGAGTGAAGCGCAGGAGCTGGTGCGCATTTCAGGATGAGTCTCTTCGCCGCGCATTGGCCCTCGTCGCGTCCACTAATCCCTTCAGCTTCGCCCCGGGGCACCATCTTCAAGCCGGATGCTAAGAGGAACGTTGGAGCGAATGTCGCGGCCGCTCTCTTAGTTGCTTGCTCGTGATGATAACGGCCGCCATCCTCGAGACCTGGCCCAATTAACTATCTGTAATCGGTTCCCGATTACCTGGCGCATTCAGCGCGACCGCAGCAACGCTCGTGAACGCGACAGTGAAGAAAGCCATGGACACAGGCGTCGTCAGCGTCATCAAGACAACCGACGAGACGCTGCTGCAATAACCGAGCGCAGAGCAAGTTCTCCAATTCAGGATCGCGTAGACGGCGAGAAAGACAACGGCAAGAATCGGTTGAAGCACGGCTGCTCTTCGGAACAGAAAACCCGCGAGAAAGACCGGGAAACTGAGGATCGGCAAGGCACAGAAAAGAATTGAGAGCACGGGGTTCATGCGAACGTCGATGCTCAGGGCCCAATGGAGGCCACGGCCAAGGAGTGCGAAGCTGAGGAAGCCGGCGATCCAAGTGAGACCGATTCGAAGGAGGGTGCGGTTAGTCATGTGGGGCGATCGATTGACTCCATCATTTTCGCTGTAACATGGCGGCGACGACAGCTTGGCCGTAGCTGAGGCCGCCGTCGCCGGGGCTGACCTTGCGATGTTGATAAACCTGGAATCCCTCTTCCCGAAGCCGTAAACGCAACAGCGACGCCATCCTGCGATTGTGCAGGCAGCCACCGCTCATCGCCACTTTCCTAATTCCGGTTTCGTCGCGCACGCGCATTGCCGCTGCGACAAATCCTTCTGCTATGCCCGAGTGAAAGTATGATGCGATGCGTTCTCTTGAAACACCGCGGAGAAGATCATCGACTAAAGCGAGCCACAAGCGCGCGGTCCTGAGCACGGCTGACCGTCCCTCGATGAGTTCAGGAATGTAATCCATCCGGTCGAGATGAACTGGTTCGAGTGCGCAGAGGCCTTCTAACTCGATCGCGGCCTGCGCCTCGTAGTCGACGAGGCGCCTGCCTAGCACCAGCACAGCGGCTACGTCGAAGAGACGCCCAAGGCTCGAGGTGAGCGGCGTGTTGATGTTGCGTGCGACCATCTGCTCGATGACGCGTGCCTGTTGCGGAGTCGTACCCGTCAGCTTCGCGGCGAGTTCGGAGTCGATGCCAGCTGCGGTGAGCGCGCCGAGGGCCATGCGCCACGGTTCGCGGATCGCCTTTTCACTACCGGGCATCGGAGCGTAGTCCAAATGAGCGAAGCGGTCAAATCCATCCAATCGCGCGATCAGCACTTCCCCGCCCCAAATGCGTTCATCGGTGCCATAGCCGGTGCCATCGAGAGCCAGGCCAATCGCCGGCCCCACGAGTTCATGCTCCGCCATGCAGGCGGCAATGTGCGCGTGATGGTGCTGCACTCCGATCAATGGCAAGCCGCGTTCTGCCGCCCACTCCTTTGCCCACTGGGTTGAAAGATAGCCGGGATGCAGATCGTGCACCACGAACTGCGGCTCGATTTCGAAGGTCTGCATCAGGTGCGCGAGTGATTCGCGGAAGAAGTCGAAGCCGGTCACGCTCTCAAGATCGCCCAAGTGCTGGCTCTGGTATGCGAAGCGGCCGCGGGCAAGCGTGAAGACATTTTTGAGATGACCGCCTACAGCGAGCAGCGGCGGGCTTTCGATTTCTGGCGAACCGAGTGGCAGCGGAATGCCCAGCGGCACGAAGCCGCGCGCGCGGCGGACGAATTGCGGCACGCCATCGACCACCGCAATCACGGAATCGTCGCAACGCTGCAAGATTTCCCGGTCGTGCATCAGGAATGCGTCGGCGATCTGGCCCAGGCGCGCGCGGGCTTCGTCATTGTCGATGGCAATGGGCTCTTCGCTCAGGTTGGCGGAGGTCATCACCAGCGCATGAACGCGTGGATCGGCGAGGAGAAGGTGCTGCAGCGGAGCGTAGGGCAGAAAGATGCCAAGCCAGGGAATGCCTGGCGCAACCGAGGGAGCGATGTTCGCGTCAACCCTGGCATCTGGGCGCCGCCGCGCCAGCAGAATGGGCCGTGCAGGCGTAGTCAGCAGCGATTCTTCTTCGGGCGAAAGTTCGCACAATGCGCGGGCCATGTGCAGATCGCGGACCATCACAGCCAGCGGCTTGCCGTAGCGGTGCTTACGCTGGCGCAGGCGCATCACGGCGGCTTCGTTGGTTGCATCAACGCAGAGATGAAAGCCGCCGATGCCCTTGATAGCCAAAATTTCGCCAGCAAGGATTTCGCCGCCTATCAAATAATCGATGGATGCGGTTATCGGGTCGGCGCAGGAAATCTCGTTGCCGTCCAAGTCCTCCATCCAAACCCGCGGGCCGCAGACCGGGCAAGCGTTGGGCTGCGCGTGGAAGCGGCGATTCGTCGGGTCGTCGTACTCCGCCTGGCAGGCCGCGCACATTGTGAAGCGCGCCATCGAGGTCTGCGACCGGTCGTACGGGATGCGGCGCGTGATGGTGAAGCGTGGCCCGCAGTTGGTGCAGTTGAGGAATGGATAACGGTAGCGCCGGTCTGTGGGATCAAACAGTTCGCGCAGGCAATCAGCGCAGGTGGCCGCGTCGGCGGGAATGCCTGTACTGACCTGACCGTGCACCGCGCTGGCGACAATGAGAAATTCTTTTTCCTGTTTTGGTGAAAGGCCGTGGGCGATTATGGAATCGATGCGCG
>JASIJW010000082.1:0-4556 GCA_030050035.1 Acidobacteriaceae bacterium
ATCGCTTGATTTCCTGGGCGAAGACCGGCTGCTGTTCACCTTCCGCGTGCCGGGGCTGCTGCATCGTGAGCCGGGCCAAAGCGAGGAGACTGGAGAACGGTATATTCGCGCCTATGTGCTGAGTTTGCCCAGCGGGACGGTGCAGGCTGAGGCTACGTGGATCGTGCACGACCGCGCGCGTTACCTGTGGGCGCTGGATGACGGCCATTTTTTATTGCGCGACGGCGATCGCCTGCTCGAAGGCGACGCTACGTTGAAGCTGACACCCTTTTTGCAGTTTCCAGGCGCGTTGCTGACGGTGGAGCTCGACCCGGACCAGAAGTTTCTGGTGACCAACTCGCGTGAGCCTGTTTCGGCGCAGAAGCCGGCAGAAGCAGCTGGCAGCGCGGCAACCCCGGCCAGCACTGAAGGCGATGACACGGATGATGCGCATATGACGAAGCAGCTGGCGGCGCCTGAATTTGTAGCGCGGGTGTTGCACCGCGAGTCCGGCGGCGTGTTGCTGGTGGACCGCGTCCACGACCCGGTGCGGCTTCCGCTCAATGAGGACGGTTATCTCGATATTCTGCGCGGCGACCGCAATGAGTGGGATGTGGAGATGAATTACTTCAGTGGCGGTCACAAGATGATGGGGACCGTGCTCTCCACGTGCACGCCGGATCTCGATTTTGTTTTCGAGTCCGTGGTGCTGGCGACTGCCTGCTCCGACATGGGCGACCTGGCGCTGGTAGCACTTAATACCGATGGCGAAAAGCAGTGGACCGATCTGACTCCCGACCGCCAGGTGTGGCCGCTGTTGCGCACTGCTCCCGGCGGGCTGCGGTTTGTGCGCGAAACTTTGTACGTGACGCACGCCGTCGGCGTCTTTGCGCCACTTGGCGATGACGATATCCGCGGCCAGTGGGTGCAGGTGTTCAATGATGCAAACGGCGAAGTGGCCTTCGAATCGCCGGCTGCGCCTGTCTTCGACGGTGGGGGCAACGTGGCTATTTCTCCGTCCGGCCGTCGCGTGGCTGTGATCAATAATGGCGCAGTTCAGGTATTTGAGCTGCCGGCGGCGCCGCAGTTGCCAACAAGCGCGGCCGGGCGCTCTCATCCTTAGAGCAATGGTTATTGACTAATGTGTCAGTTTAAAAAAGGCATCCCTCAGGGCTGAAGCCCGAGTGATTTCTCCTGGCTTTTGGCACGGCTGAAGTCGTGCCCTTTCAAAACTCCTCAACGTGAGATAAGAGGCGATGTTGGGTCGCTTGACCGGCGACTCGCCGCATGGTCTTCTGTTAGCGGTTTCTCAAATACGGAATGCTGATTCGATCAAGAGCGCCGTTGAGGCTTGGGCTTGCCGGAGGCGGCACAGATGTATCTCCCTACTGCGACGAGTTCGGCGGCGCCATTCTCAACGCGACCATCGACTATTACGCGTACGCGGTTCTTGAACCGCTCGAGCGGTCAGCCGGCGGCAGAGTGGAATTCATTTCCGCGGACCTTATGGAAAGCGCCTCGTACGAGGCGACGCCGGTGCTCGAACCGGATGGGCGGCTGGACCTGTTCAAAGCGGTTTATAACCACGTGGTGAAGCATTACAACCAGGGCAAGCCGTTGAGCCTGCGCATGAGCACGCGCGTGGATGTTCCGGCAGGCTCGGGACTGGGTTCTTCGTCGACGCTGGTTGTTGCGATGCTCAAGGCGTACGTGGAGTGGCTGAACCTGCCGCTGGGCGAGTATGAGCTGGCGCACACGGCATACGTCATCGAGCGCGAAGAGGCTGGATTACAGGGCGGCAGGCAGGACCAATATGCCGCGGCCTTCGGCGGCTTCAACTTTATGGAGTTTGGCGCGAACGGCGGCGTGCTGGTGAATCCGCTGCGCGTGAAGGAGTGGGTGGTTTCAGAGCTTGAAGCTTCGCTGCTGCTCTACTTCACCGGCAATTCGCGGACCTCGGCGGAGATTATCGAAGAGCAATCGCGGAATGTGACGAACCGGAACGAGATGGCGCTGGCGGCGATGCATGCGATCAAGCAGGAGGCTTTCCGCATGAAGGAGTGCCTGCTGCGCGGGGATTTCCAGCGTTTGCACGAGGTGCTGCGCAATAGCTGGGAGTCGAAGAAGCGCATGGCCAGCAAGATCAGCAATGAGCATATCGAGCGGCTGTACGCGTGCGCGATGGATGCCGGAGCGTATTGCGCGAGGATCTCGGGGGCGGGCGGCGGCGGATTTATGATGTTCCTGGCCGACCCCATCCAGAAGGACAAGGTGGCGGCGGCGCTGCATGCGCAGCACCAGGGCGGAACGTCGTATGGGTGCCACTTTACGGCGGGCGGGGTGCAGGCATGGAGAGTGCCGTGACGAAACTGGGGACGAAACCCAAGACGAAGCCGGAGACGGAGCCGGTGCGCCAGGTTCTCGCCGAGGGGATTCGAGTCCTGCAGGCGGTCGAGCGCGACGCGGCGATCCACGAGACGCTGAAGCGTGCCGCGGAAGCTACAGCAGAGGCCATGCGCGCGGGACGCAAGCTGATGACGGCCGGCAACGGCGGCAGCGCAGCCGATGCGCAGCACCTGGCCGCAGAGTTTGTGAGCCGCCTGGTGGAAAACCGGCCGGCGATGCGCGCCGTCGCGCTGACCACGGACACGTCGATTCTGACGGCGATCGGGAACGATTACGGGTTCGAGCGCAGCTTTGCGCGGCAGATTGAGGCGCTGGGGCAAAAGGGCGACGTGTTCATGGGTATTTCGACCTCTGGCCGTTCGCCGAATATTCTGCGCGCGCTGGAGCTTTGCCGCGAGATGGGCATTGCGACCATCGGGTTGACGGGCGGCGCAGGCGGAGCGATGCCGCCGCTGAGCGATTACCTGATTTCGGTTCCCTCCGACGTGACCATGTACATTCAGCAGGGACACCTGGCGCTTGAGCACATTTTTTGCATGCTGGCGGAGCGGGCTTACTTTGGGCGCGGTGCGGCTACTTCCGGCGGGGCAAAGGGCTGATCGCAATGGAAGCGATTATTCTCGCCGGGGGCCTGGGAACGCGGCTGGCCAGCAGGCTGAGCGGCGTGCCCAAGCCGATGGCGCCTGTTGCGGGCCGTCCTTTTCTGCAGATTTTGCTCAATCAGCTCAAGGAAGCAGGGTGCACGCGCGTGCTGCTTTCGGTGGGCCACCTGCACGCGGTTATCCGCGATCACTTTGGGCAATCGTACGGCGGCATGCGAATTGGTTACGCCATTGAAGAGATGCCTCTGGGCACGGGCGGCGCCATTCGCAAAGCGCTGGCGCTGGCGCGCGAAGATGCAGTGCTGGTTCTGAACGGCGATACGTTTCTTGAGGCGGATTACGCGGCGATGATGCGCTTCCATCGCACCGAAGACGCGGCGATGACGATGGCCGTTGCCTGGCAGGATGATGTTGCGCGGTATGGCGGGGTAGTGGTGAGCGATCGGCACGTTATCGGGTTCCAAGAGAAAGGCCGGAAGGGTGCAGGTTGGATCAACGCCGGCGCTTACGTTTTGAATCATGATTTCGAGTGGCCTGCGGAGCTCGAGGGCAGGTTTTCCTTTGAGAAGCAGGTTCTGACGCCGCGCGTGAGTGAGCTGCGGCCGGCGGCGTTCACCGTGAGCGGGTATTTCCTGGATATCGGGGTTCCGGAGGACTTTGACCGCGCGCAGACGGAGCTGGCGCGGTTTTGAAGAAGAACGTGAACGGGCGAGGAAAGCGATAGCTCAATTTCATTGAAGGAATAATCAATTTGCCAGAAGCGAGATGTACCGGTAGGATTGGTGACAACGATGTCAAAAAGCCATTCTGCCGCGCTCTCTTTCCCGCTGCTTTTGGTCGCGGCAATCGCGTTTTGCATTGTTGCTGTTACCGGCGCGTGCGCGGACAACCGCGTGAAGAACGAGCGGGCGAAGAGCAAGCGCGTGGAATTAGCAGACGTGCAGCTCGGGGCCAACCGCTTGCAGCAGTGGTACAACGCCAAGACGGGTCTGTGGGGCGGATGGTGGAATGATGCCAACTCGCTGACGGTGCTCGTCGATTTTTCGCGCGCGGCGCATTCGCAGGCCTATTACCCGGTCTTCGAGAGCACTTTCGAGCAGAAGGCGCACGAGAATTTCATCAACACCTTTTACGACGATGAGGGCTGGTGGGCGCTGGCATGGATCGACGCCTACGACGTGACCGGCAAGCGCGAATATCTGTCGATGGCCGAGACGATCTTCGCCGACATGACGGGCGGTTGGGACCAGACTTGCGGCGGCGGCATCTGGTGGAACAAGAAGCGCAAGTACAAGAATGCAGTCGCCAACGAGCTGTACCTGAGCGTGGCGGCGCATCTGGCGAACCGCACCGAGGGCGCAGAGCGGCAGGGATATCTGGATTGGGCCAAGCGCGAGTGGAAGTGGTTTGCGGCATCCGGCATGATCGAGGACGATCACCTGATCAGCGACGGGCTCGACCAGTGCCACGATAACCACGCGACCAAGTGGACCTACAACCAGGGCGTGATTCTGGGCGGACTTGTGGAGCTTTCGCGCGCTACCGGCGACAAGTCACTACTAAACCCGG
>JASIJW010000667.1:0-2554 GCA_030050035.1 Acidobacteriaceae bacterium
GTTTTGAAAGGGCACGACTTTAGTCGTGCCGCAAGCTTGCAAGATCAGCGCGGCTTTAGCCGCTGAGGGATGGTTTTCTCGAAGATCGGCCCTTCTGCAGCGTTCAGCAAAAAGCCCATCCTTCGCTGCAGCGAAGGATGGGCTTCTGTATATCACGACCAGTTAAAAGACCAGCAGCGCCGCGGTCAAATGACGACTATTGGCGGTCGGCTGTCCCCGCGGCACTATAACCAACCGCCGGCTTAGGGCGAGGGGCCTCGGCGGGCTCACTCGCGATGCGCATACCGTAAAACGAACGGTATACAAAGATGAACGAAGCAATAAAGAATACCGCCGCCAGCACGTGCGTCCACATCGGCTTGGTGGCTGACAGCTCAACCGCCAGCTCCACGGCCAGCAGGCCAAACAGCGTGGTGAACTTAATGACGGGGTTGAGCGCCACGGCAGCCGTATCCTTGAACGGATCGCCCACCAGGTCGCCCACCACCGTCGCCTCATGCAGCGGCGTTCCTTTCTCGTGCAGATCCACTTCGACGATCTTCTTCGCGTTATCCCACGCTCCGCCCGCATTCGCCAGGAAGATAGCAGCGTACAGCCCGAAAGCTGCAATCGAGATCAGATAGCCGACAAAGAAGAACGGGTCGAGAAAGGCAAAAGCCAAAGCCGCAAAGAACAGCGAGATGAAGATAGTCAGCATCCCGCTTTGCGCATAACGCGTGCAAATGGCCACCACCCTCTTGCTGTCCGCCGTGGAAGCTTTCTCTCCGCCCAGGTGCATGTTGTTTTTAATGAACTCCACCGCGCGGTAAGCCCCGGTCGTCACCGCCTGCGTGGACGCGCCAGTGAACCAGTAAATGATCGCGCCGCCAGTCACCAGGCCAAGCAAAAACGGAGCGTGCAGAATCGAGAGCTTGTCGAGATTCACAGTCAGCGAGTTGGTCAGCGCCATGATGGTAGCGAAGATCAGCGTGGTCGCGCCCACCACTGCGGTGCCGATCAGAACCGGCTTGGCGCTGGCTTTGAATGTGTTGCCCGCGCCGTCTGCCGCTTCCAGCATCCTCTTCGCATGCTCGAAGTCCACGTTAACGCCAAACTGCTTCTTCACTTCCTCAGCCACGCCCGGCTCGTTCTCAATCAGTGACAGCTCATAGATCGATTGCGCATTGTCCGTCACCGGTCCGAACGAATCGACTGCAATCGTCACCGGCCCCATTCCCAGGAAGCCAAAAGCAACCAGGCCAAATGCGAACATCGGTGCAGCCAGAATCACGGCACTGAATCCCAGCGTGCTCACCCCATATCCAATGGCCATCAAAACCACAATCGCCAGGCCGAGATAATAGGAAGAGTAGTTTCCGGAGACAAAGCCGGACAGCAGCCCCAGCGCGGCTCCACCCTCCCTCGCCGAAGCCACCACCTCCTGCACGTGCCGCGCTTCGGTTGAAGTGAACACCTTCACAAGTTCAGGAATGAGCGCTCCTGCCACGGTTCCACAGGAAGTGATCGTCGCCAGCTTCCACCAGAGCGTCGGGTCACCACCGAGATTAGGCAGCAGAAGATAAGTAACTGGGTAAGTGACGGCAATGGTCACAAACGAAGTGATCCAGACGAGCGAAGTAAGCGGCGATTCGAAGTTAAAGCTTTGCGCCTTGCCGTACCTTGCTTTGGAGATCACTTCGTTGATGTAGTAGCCCAACACCGCGGCCACCAGCATAGCCACGCGAATCGCGAACACCCATACGAGCAACTGCACTGCGGAGATTGAATCCTTCGCGCCCAGAATGATGAACGCAATCAGCGCGACCTGCACCACGCCATACGTTTCGAATCCATCGGCCGTGGGCCCAACCGAATCGCCAGCGTTATCTCCCGTGCAGTCGGCGATCACGCCCGGGTTGCGCGCGTCATCCTCTTTCACCTTGAACACGATCTTCATCAGATCGGCGCCGATATCGGCAATCTTGGTGAAGATGCCGCCTGCCAGTCGCAGCGTAGCCGCGCCCAGCGATTCGCCAATCGCAAACCCGATGAAGCACGGCCCGGCATAATCACCCGGAACGAAGAGAATGATGCTGAACATCATCAGCAGTTCAATCGAGATCAGCATCATGCCGATGCTCATCCCCGACTTCAGCGGAACGCTGAACGCGCGGTATGGATTACCGCCCAGCGCAGCCCACGCGCCGCGCGAGTTCGCCAGCGTATTCACGCGGATGCCAAACCACGCCACGCCGTAGCTGCCGGCCATGCCCAGCACGCTGAACGCCAGGATGATGACGACGCGTGCCGCGCTGAAGTGAAGCAGCGCAGCAAAATAGACCAAAATTACGACCGCGATAAACGACCAGAGCAGCAGCAGAAACTTGCCCTGGTTGATCAGATAGGTCTTGCAGGTTTCCCAGATCAACTGAGAAACCTCAAGCATCGATCGATGCACCGGCAGGCCCTTCAGGTGAACGTACATGAACAGGCCGAAGATCATCCCCAGAATGCAGAACAGAGGCCCGTACATCAGCATGTGATGGCCGTTCATGCCGAGGAACTGCACCTGCGT